>CAYPZY010000360.1:0-3457 GCA_964415155.1 uncultured Bdellovibrionales bacterium | reverse complement strand
CTTGGATTCCCTTTTTTATTGCTTGCTTTTTTGTCGATCCGCCGCGAACTAAAATGACGACACAGAGCCATTGGGGAAATATTAAATTTATTTTCAAAAATCTCTTTGGCCATTCACGATTGCTCTCGTTACTGGTTGTTTTTAATGTCATGTACGGATTTGCGACCTATGTCACTGTTTGGGTTTATCAACCTTATTGGGAGAAAGCCGGAGTACCGCTAATCTACTTTGGTTATCTGTGGGCGGGATTCAATCTGACATTGGCCCTCATCTCGAGAAATGCGCCGCAAATTGAACGAAAGATCTCATCGTCAGTGACAGTTGTGATCATTGGGTTGTGTCCCATTATCGCGTACATTGGTTTGGGATTCTTTAACGGCCTATTGGGAATCCCATTTATTTTATTGTTCTCTCTCTGCCGTGGACTCAACTCGGTGATACTTCAGGATGCCATCAATGCCCGCGTTCCAGCGGTGATGCGCGCGACGACGACGTCAATGTGCAGTTTAGGTATGCGCGCGATTTTTTTCTTTTTTGGTCCACTTGTTGGTCAAATGTTTGACGAAAAAGGTTTTAAAGAAGGCTTTTATTACCTCGCGATTTTTTACTCTTTATTATTTCTTTTGCTCACAATACCTATATTGCGATTGAAGCGTGAGTTTCGTCCGCTCCAATGAAAATAGTGTCTCAAAAAGATATTTTGATGGGACAAATCACTGATTATTTTGAATAGTCTACTGACAATCGTCGTGTTTCTTGCCAGCTATATCTGAATGTCTAGTTTATACCAGGAACTAGCTTTGCTAGTATATATAGTGAACTCGGGGGAGGATCAAAATGCGACAATATATGAAAACGAGAGCGTCACGATACTCCATCTTCTCGATTTTGTTTATCACCCTTACCGTAGTAAACTTTCAAGCTTGTAATCAGATGCAGTTCAGTGCTGATTCTGGATTTAGTTCATCAGGCAACTGTGCGGATGTTTTACGACAAACAACAACTGATCTTCGCATTGTTTTTTTAGTGGACAACTCAGGATCGACAGGGGACACCGATCCAAAGCATTCTTATCGCGTTATGACTCTAAATAAATTTTTAGACGATTACGGTTCTAAATCTAATTTTTCCTATGGGTTTGGTTACTTTTCAGGTAGCGCTCAGTTTTTTAATATGGATAGTATGAGTTTTAGTAAAAATCTGGGAAGATCTGTCGGCGACGTCAACGGTCTTCGCAAGGCTTTAGATCTTTACGATGATAAGGATACGGGCGGGGGCACATCTTACGGAAGTGCATTCGACAAACTTCGAGACGCGTTGACGCGCGATCAGGCTAACGGCGGCCACTCCTACTCGATCGTCTTTATGTCAGACGGGATGCCCACGGATTTAGGTGATAGCTCGCAAATTCCCACTCAGATTCAGCTAATCGTCGGTGATCTTAGAAACTCTGTGGCGGCTAAAGGTGGCGCATTGTCTTTGAGCGCCGTTTATTTTGGCCCACCAAGCAGTGTTGACGCTATTTCAAACTTACAGGGCATGGCCGCTGCCGGTCGTGGACAGTTCGTCGATACCAATCATTTGCCAAATGGTTTAGTGATTGGCGATGTGATTTCGGTTCCTGGCGAATGTGAATAGTTTTTTTCAAAGTTTAAAATCGTTAGTCACCAATCTTTTGCTCAAACAATAAGCTTAAAAACCGTATCTATCTGCGTTTTATGATTTTCTTTTGTTGATGAGTTTGCTATCTATACCTTACCAAACCTCGTGGGGGCGAGTAGCTCAGTTGGGAGAGCACCAGCATGGCATTATTATGGTCTCCCAAGTGCGGGTTTATAAGTGGCTGATTTGGATAAGGTATTTTAGAGGTTAAAAATTTTTGTAATGGCAAGTGGTAGAGTGGTAAATATTAATTTAATAAAAAATGGGCCTGTAGCTCAGTTGGGAGAGCGGAAGCATGGCATGTTTCAGGTCGCAGGTTCAAGCCCTGTCAGGTCCACCAAATTTTCTTCTCGCTCTCGTAACTAAATTTATATCTATGATTGCCACCACCATTAGAGAAATAAAGCCAGCGCGATAGTCCCTGGCTTGTCACAAATTGAAATGGAATTTGGCCACATTTAGGTAAGCGCACTTGTTTGCGGTTACCATTTGATCATCAACGCCCAAACAAGGTCTGCATATAAAGCATTTGTTGATTTTTTAAGTCTTCCTGGGTTTTTAGAAGCTCCTTTTGGTCTGATGCAAATCTCTCCTCAAGACTTCGAAAGTGGCCACATCTGTAAAACTTTTTACTGTTCTCTAATGGACAGTAATTCCAAGGATCACTCGCGTGGGCGAGTGGAGATAATTCTGCATAGGCGTCCTCCACCTCTTTATAATCTCTCAATTTACGGCAACCACTGTTTTCTTCCATTGCTTTTTTAAGAGGAATAACAGGAGTGGAACCATCTGAGTACACCCTCAAATAAAGATGTCTTACAGAAAGAATGCAGTCACCAGTCTTTAGCTGAGGGCCTTGAACTGATTTCGAAGATTTTCTCGTTTCACCGGCGTTGGCGCCGTTGCTTATAACAGCAAGAGATATAACTAAAATAAAAAATTTAAACATAGTAGCCTCCATAGCCATTTCATTTCAACGTTCGTGCCGGCTAAAAGCTAATAATTTAGTCCTCAAATTATATATGATTGCTGTGACACTATTCGAATTACAACTGTCTATGATTTAGACAAGTGCGAAGATTTGCATGTCCTTAGTCGAACACCCACCAAAACTCTTTTGAAACGAAACTAATTTACTAGACTGAGTATCTTGCGGCTATTTCCGTCGATACTCATTTCAAATTGACTCCGCTCACGTTCGATACAGAGATCTAAATTTTTGAAATCGATGATGCCTCGCTTTAGATCCACGACGTGATTTACTTTTCCTTGATACAAGAAAACAAGAGAGTTAATTGCATCCGAGTACTTGATTTCGCTTCGATCTTCAATATTCCAGTCGATTCCTAAAACGGTTTTTGCTTTTTGGTTGTCGGTATAAGGACCAAAAATACACATTTTATCCCAAGCGTAGGTCACATCGAGATCAGAAAAATTTAACACCCGGTTTTCCATCTTAGCGATTTTGCGACTGAGGACGTTGGGTAAAGAATTGCGTTCTCGGACATATTGATAGGGCGTCTTGCCGACAAAATATTTAAAAGTTTTTCCAAGAGTTTCCATAAAAGTTTCTGGTATAGGTCTAAGAAATGGAAGAAACGAAAAAAGAATAAATAGAGCAATAGATAGGGAAAGAATTTTTGGCGCTAAAAGCAGGTTTCGATTTACGGCGAAAATAGTTATTAGATTGTTTCCCACGATCCAAGAAAAAAAGAGCAATAGTGCGCTTGCGGGTATTGAAAAAACAAAAACGATGGCTCCCTGGCCGTCAGTAAGGGCAATGAGGCATGAGCCG
>CAYPZY010000359.1:0-3471 GCA_964415155.1 uncultured Bdellovibrionales bacterium | reverse complement strand
ATCAACTTTAGTGGCGAAATTCAAACTACCATTTTCATAGAGTTCAATTTTTGAATTGGCAGGAATTACCAATCCGTTAATTCGAGTTGCTTCAGCTACATACCCTTTGGTAACTTTGCCTGATGGATAAAATTCGATTTCGTCATCTAAATAAAATCTTTTAAATTCTTGTTCGACGGTTGCGGCAAAAAGAATTCCGTCTATCACCGTATCACTCCACAATTTTCCACCTTTAAGTTGGCCTTTTTCGTGATAAGAAAAGGAATCCGGTGAATGCGCCTTAAAAACTACGGTCACTCCACCGACAGAGAAAGATACTTTTGCCGATGCAGCCAATTTGATACTAGCTTTGGACAAAATTTCATTGATTTGAAAACCGTCCATTTCTTCTAAGTCAGTAGAAAAGATAAGACCAGTTACTTCTTGTGCCGCGACAGTGTCGTCGTCTTTACCTTCTATTTTCGTAAGGCGAACAATTGCTTCGTGAACCTTTAGAGCGGCGCGATTCACTTGATCCATTCTGCCGACCAATCTTGGATCGTAAGTAACTTTCAAGCGATCTTGTTTCGCAATCTGCATAAGTAAACATTTCTCATCAAAAGTTTGACTAGGGTTTGCATCGCCGATTTCCACAACACCAGTAGTTGAACCTCGCCAATTTCTTTTTGCTAGAGGTCCGTCTAGTACTTCTTTCAGTTTTTCATAGAAATTAGTTTTACTGCGCAAAATACTCATGCGTTGCTCAAGAATAACATCTTCGTTTTCAGTCGACTTAATAATCGTGTCTTCAACTTCTGATAAGCCATGTTGACGATTTTGTTCGAGATCGAAAAGTTTTACTGTGAGCTTGTTGAAATCAATTCCCCTAAATACATCTTTTAAACCTTCGCGTGCTTTGGGTAAGTTTTCTTTCAACAATTGATTTTCCACAAGGCGTGCTTCAACTGTTAGTTTATCTGTGAGGTCCTGAAAACAAACAATCGCAGCACCGCCGCCACCATCTTTAGTACCAACGGAATGGGCTGCCGACGCAAAAAGCGTCGTTGCTGTTAATAGGGTAGACATCATCAACTTGTGACGAGGGCTTAAATTTGGGTACATGTTAGACTCCTTAGTCTCGGGTTTATAAAAGCAAATACGAGGCCTAATTTACACTACTTAACGCGGTATGATAGATTTATAATGTAAACAATATGAAAAAGTATATACTTGTAAGTATATAGTTTTTTAAGGGGATTTTTATGGTTTCGATCTTCAATTTTGATAACTACCGGAAATTCATCGCAAAACGCTTTCAAGAAATGCCTAAGCAAGGCTACGGGCAATCACGAAAGCTCGCAGCCTTTTTAAATGTGCACACAACATTAGTGAGCCAAGTTTTAAAGAACCTAAAAGATTTTACCTTAGAGCAAGCATCACTTACGTGTGAATTTCTAGGTTTAAACGAGGGTGAAACACAACTCTTTTTATTGCTCGTGCAGTATGAACGTGCCGGAAATGAATCTCTACGCAGGAATTTGCGCAGACAAATTGAGAATGCCAAGTCACACGCCAAAGAATTGGTAAACCGGTTGGAATCTAAGAAAAAATTAAGCGAGGAAGATCGTGCGACCTTTTATTCTGACTGGAGTTATTCCGCAGTGAGACAGTTAGTTGCCATCAAAGGCTTTGCGCAAACGGATGCGATTGGTAAATACTTGGGGCTATCTATAAAGAGAGTAAGGTCTATTGTTGATTTTCTATTGGCGACGGGTCTGTGCATTGAAGAAAATGGCCAAATAAAGGTTGGTCCCCGCAGCACTCATTTGGAATCCTCATCACCTTGGGTGCGCGTTCATCATATCAATTGGCGACAAAAGGCCATTGAGCAAATTCACTCCGATGAGTTGGCGAAACTTCACTATAGTTGTCCCATGACTATCTCAAGCAGTGATGCTTTAAAGATTCGTGAAATGATCGTTCAGTTCTTACAAACCCTCGATCAAGTTATTGAGCCCTCAATCTCTGAGGAGCTACGCTGTATTAACATTGATTGGTTTAAGATTTAAACTGGCGTACTTAATTGTTGATTTTTTTGAGGTAAGCCTAGGTATATCAATAATATAGATCAAAAAGAGGTCGATCTTAAGAAAGATAGGCATAACCATTTAAAATTACAAGAAATTTAGGGTTTTCATCAACAATTAGGTACGCCAGTTTACACTGGCTTACCTGCCGACAAATAAGCTTTCACAACTAACCGCCCTGTGTCCACCAAAACTAGCGGGGACAGGGTAACCCTGTTGGCGAAGCATATTGTTGAGACGAGCGGGATCGTCGGTGATGATTCCATCCACACCCCAGTCAATCATACGTTGAACAAGCTCGGGATCAAAAGCGGTTCCAAGTTGTTCGGGCCAACTCCACACAACTACTTTCAAACCTAAGCTGTGCGCTTCCGCAAGTGACTCGCGAGTTAATTGCCAATCCTCAGGTTCCCATAGGTGACCACCCATAGCTTTAACCATTTGGGGTAGAGTGGCGAATTCCCGTAGATCGCGGCCGGTCCAGCGTGTGGCAACTTCTTTATCAGCACTAAAAAAATCGTCGACGCCGCCACGCTCGTTATCTCTACTAGTGAGGTAAGCGGTTTTAATTCGACCGTCGATCTTTTGTAACTCAGTGAGCACACGGAAGTCGAAGGCCTGAATCTCACAAAGCTCCACCACATTTTCCTCAACTAGAATTTTGTGGATCGCTTTTGCAAAAATCTCGGGATCAGCGCTGATCTCCAAGTTGGTCGGATCGGTCTTAACTTCGATCTGAAATCCTACATTTTGCCCCGCGGTCTCTTTGACGTAACGAATTACTTCACGCATCGTCGGCATGCGTGTTCCATCGATAGCGATTTGCTCGGGAAAGTAGCTAGCGTATTTGCTTTGAGGGTTGATGCGCCCAACATCAAATCTTTGTGTGATCGCAAAGGTCATATTTTTGACTGCGAATTTCCGGTTGTAGGCTTGGCGTTCCTCAGCAGTCATGGCGGCAAGAGTTTGTTTGCTTTCAGCAATAAATTTGCCGTCTTGATCACGAACAATATCAGAATTAAGAATCGGATCATGAGAAACTAAAACTTCTCCATCTTTTGTGAAAACGATATCGAGATCAACAAAGTGACTTCCAGCGCGCAATGCCGCTTGATAGCCCGGCATTGTATTCTCGGGATGCGTGGCCCGTAGGCCGCGATGAGCGTACACTTTGGGTGATCGAGAGGGTTTGGCATCGACTAAAGCAGACATAAAAGTTAAGGCTAACATAAATGAAAGCGATCGTGACATTTTCAACTCCGATTTTTTGATTGTGAACAATTTGCAATCTAAATGCCGAGAATTGGCGGCTTTTTAGCGTTTACAGGGGGAGTAAGGTGACAAACATTGTTACTTGCGAACGTTCTTTGTTTTTAGATTCACGGGAGCGACCCCTGAAGATTGC
>CAYPZY010000358.1:0-3503 GCA_964415155.1 uncultured Bdellovibrionales bacterium | reverse complement strand
AGGAATCGATCTCTCTGTAGGTAGTATTGTTGCGGTTGCCGGTGTTCTTGTTGGTATCAGCCAAATTCATTGGCAGTGGGCAGATGCTGGTTTACAAGGGGTCATGGGTTCTTTGGCACTTGCTTGCGCGTTCGGTGCTTTTGCAGGAGTCGTAAACGGTTTTCTCATTTCTATTGTGCAAATCACGCCTTTTATTGTGACTTTGGGAATGATGGTGATTGCTCGTGGGCTGGCGATGATATTTTCTGGGGGAAGCAGTATTTCACCCTTGAATGAAACGCTGGTAAATCTTGCTGCCGATTACCTATCCACGACCGTTACAATATTTTTGGTGGCCGTGGCCTTTGCCGGAACAATTTGGATGGTCAGAAAAAGGTGGCAAGACTCTTTGTTTTTAATTGTTACAGTAGCTTTTATTTTTTACTCCTTTATTGCCTATAAGGGATTTCCTATTTTGGCGCTCTTCTTCTTTGTTATTTTGGCGGGACTCGCATTTGCACTCAACTACACCACGTTTGGTCGTTGCGTGTATGCTCTCGGCTCAAACGAGAAAGCTGCTCTTTGGGCGGGGGTACCGTTAACGAAAGTGAAGTGGTTGGTCTATACTATCATGGGACTCTTAGCTGGACTAGGTGGTGCTTTACTCGCTGGCCGACTTAACGGAGCTGACCCCAATGCGGGACAACTTTTTGAATTGGATGCGATCGCGTCTGTTGTTATCGGTGGAACTAGCCTTACCGGTGGCGTTGGCACAATGATGGGGTCTTTCGTCGGGGCATTGACAATTGCGACTTTAAATAATGGAATGGATTTATTAGGGGTCCCCAGTTTTTATCAAATGGTTTTCAAAGGCCTCATTATCATTGTGGCAGTTGGAATCGATAAAAGTCAGAGGTCGTAATGCTAAGAAAATCCATCGTTCTCGTTGTGCTGGCGCTAGCAAATAGCGCTATGGCTACTTCTGCGCCTGGAGGGCCTGGCTCTCTTGGCTATTGGCAACGTCCAGATAAGCAGGGTTATGCTTCGACGTTTGATAGACCAATTTGGTTTACCATCGCCGAAGGCGTTTTATCGGAAATCGCCTACCCACGAGTGGATCTGGTACAGACACGTGATACCTTTTTAGTCATTAAAGAGGATAAGAAAAAGATCGACGAACGAAAACTTAGTCACGAAGTTAGTCGCGAACCCGGCACTTTGGTTTTTAAAGTGAATTCTCATTCCCAAGAAGTAAAGATTGAAAAAAATATTTCAGTTGTTAATGATAGTGACGCCATCATCGTCGACTATACCGTCGAATTTCCGAGCGAAGGATTTCGTGAGATTATTTTAATTCATAATCCCATCGCCGCTGGCACTGCAGGTGGTGACTTCATTGAGGTTCAACCTGGCGGAGAAAAGCAAGCCAGTCTTCTTGCCTATCAAGGTGATGTTCGCGGCGATGAATCTCCTTATATGTTTGTGAAAACGCAACAACTGGTGAGTTGGAGTTTGCCTGTTACAGCTAGCTCCGTTGGTTTTGAAAGCGTGAATTCCCCTGAGGATCAACTGCGTGCAGATCAATGGCCGCTTGCTTTTGAGAGCGCGGGTAGCGGCAATGTGGCGGGAGCTTTGGCTTCCATCATCCAAACGCGCAAAGTGAGTTTTCGCGTTGTTGTGCAAATGTCGGATGGCCATCCCGACATGGACCTTCAGAAAAAATTATTTAAAACTGACTTCAGACAAAACCTTGTGGCGCAGAAAACGAAGTGGCACCAATACCTCTCGACACTCACTTTACCGATGAGTGACGAAAAAGCGGAAGCTAGTGTTTTGGTTTTAAAGTCGCTAGAAGATAAAACCGAGCGTGGAGCGTTCATTGCAGGACCGGGTAATCCCGAACTTCCCTGGGCGACCTATGGTAAGGAACTAAATTATGAATTGTCTCGTCGCCGCGTTGGTGACTCCAACTTTGGTTATCGACGAGTTTGGCCGCGGGATCTTTACCATAAAGCGATTTCGTTTTTAGCACTCGGGGATACAACGACTGCTTTGAATGTCGCTCGTTGGTATAAGAAAACACAGCTTAACGAGGGTTGGTGGTCGCAGAATATGCATGTTGATGGTGGGCCGTCGTGGCGTGGTTATCAGCAAGACGAAACAGCTTTGCCGGTGGTTTTGGTGGCTCGCCTGGTAGAGATTGGCGCCGCTAATTATAGTGAATTTAGCGAAATGGTTCGCAAAGGTATCAATTACATGATCCAGCGGGGCGCTGGTAGTCAGCAGGAGCGTTGGGAAGAAAACGCAGGCATGAGTCCCAATTCACTTTCGGCCGCAGTTCAGGCATTGCGGGGAGCCGCTTGGCTTGAAAATCAGTTTGGCGATAAAGAGCTCGCCAAAAAATATTCTTTCTTTGGTGATTCCTGGACAACTAATCTGAAAAAGTGGTCGCTTGTTCCTAAAGGAGTTTTCGGTACCAACTATATTCCGCGAATGAAGACCGGTGAATTCGGGCCATGGGAAGGTACTCAAAATGGTGATATCGAAATTCGTAACAAACGTGATAAAGAAAAAACCTGGTATAAAGAGGATGAAATTTTAGATTTAGGATTTGCGCAATGGATTTTCGCAGGACTCGTTGATGCTAAAGACAAAGATTTCCAAAACAGTTTAAAACTCTGCGACCAAAATATTTACCGCGAATCAAAACTTGGGTTAGGCAAAGGCTATATTCGTTACTCTCAGGATTCCTACGGAGAAGATCACGTAGGGGGGCTGTGGCCACTATTAAGTGGTGAGAGGGCCCTAGCGGCACTTGAGGCTGGTGAGAACTTTGATGAACATACCAAATTTATTGAGAACTCATTTACTTCGGGACATATGTTAGCGGAACAAGATACTTTGTCGATTCGCCCTTTAGGATGGTCACACGCAAATTTTATAATTTTGCGTAAATCCATTCTCGATAAGTCCAGCTTCTACAAATACAGAAAAATTGGTTTAAAACAAAAGTGATGTTAATCTCTCTTTTTCTCAGTTCATCGCTTTCTTTTTCAGCCTTACACACTATTGAACTAAGCAGTAAGGAAACGATTCCTAGTCCTCGGTGGTTTACGGATATCTCACCGCCAACGAATAAACCTGCTTTGAATATCTTTAAGAAAAATTTGGACCGGGAACTTGCTGAGGTAAAGGTTGCCTTCACAAAAGGAGATTACAAAGCGTGTTGGGTGCAGGCCCAAAAGGTTCGGGCTAAAGCAAAAGAAATTGAGCCATGGATTGTCAACGTTGCTCTTAGGTGCGCCATCCAGTCGCTTGAGACAAATAAGAAATTAAAACCAAATTTGGAAGCGGAAATAGTACGTCTTGCTGAAAAATCACAGTGGCTTCATCAGGGACCGTTTGCCAACTTGCTTCGTCAGGCTATTATTGAAGGTCTGCTAAAACTCACTGAGAATGATTTTGCGAATCAATGAGGTCGCGTCGGCCATCCGCAAGAGCAACAGCGAGGTCGGCGGGCGTTT
>CAYPZY010000357.1:0-3518 GCA_964415155.1 uncultured Bdellovibrionales bacterium | reverse complement strand
ATATTCTAAACCAGTGTTAAAAGCGTTAAAGCGATTGATTTCATTCAAACCAGTTCGTGAGATTCCTTCGAACTTAAGTATGAGTTTATTTGCAGTATATTGAGCTTCAACCCCGTATTGTCGAATGTCATCGTAAATGGCATAAAGCGAATTTAGCGTCGTAGTGTTGAACGCCAGAATTGGCTCGCGGGAGTTTCCCGCAAACACCGACAAAGCGAGATCAAGGTTGCCAAATTGTTTGTTCCACCTTGCTGCGAAATCTACGTCACTTTTTTTAAGACGAATGGTGTCCTTGCTTTCAACGGGGAAAGGTGGTCGTAAGCGACCATGTAGGCCTGGAAAAGCCCGTTCACGAAAACCGAGTAACAGGAAAAAATCAAAATTTCCATATTCAGAACTTTTAAAAGCTCTGAGCATGGGTTGTCCTAACTTCTCAGTAGTGTCAGCTTGATCAACATAGTCGTCTTGATTCACTATATCGACAAGATGCTGTGTTTCAGTAACGCCCCAAAAAACTTTGGCAACGCCTGCGGTCCACTCCCACTCACCAGAATTATATTTGAAAGATGTTTCGCGTAAGTCAAAGTGAGTGCGATTTGAATCATTCTCGTCTATCCGATAAAACGGTTCGAAATGAAAACTCGTATTTGCGCTTAAGTCGGTACGATAAACTGGTTTAATGAGAAGTGAATGGTCGTTCCAGGTTTGCCCGGTAAATTGCGGAACGTTGGGGAAAATTCGCAACTGGGCAGTGACGGGAACGTTCCATTCTGCTTCCTTGGCGGCGAGGTTTTCAGTCGCCAGCAATGCAAATAAAGTAAATACTTTCGTTAAAATCATTTCACATTGTTAAGCTGGGTAGCAGAAAAATCTTTTTCAGACAGGTGGTTGGCAAATTTAAAATCGCTAAATTTTAACGTCGTGCTTTTGTTGGTCTGAACGTTATGCATAACCATTGTCGATGCGAACCAGACTTTGCCGAGATACTTTTTATAATCAGAGCGCTCTAAACGTTTAAATAAGGCTTTGTTACTATCATAGTACTCTGTTTTGATAGCGCGATAGCCCTCGTTATCATACCAAACCATCAGTTTGCTATAAGAGGATTCTTTATCTTTGGGAGTTTGCTCGACAACGGAACATTCACCAAGCGCGCATTTTTCCTTTTTCACGAATTGGTAGGTGTATTTTGTGAGATCGTTAAAAGTCATATCATCATAAGTAAATTCGCTACCCATAAAAGATTTGTTACGACTGTCAGACGTAATCCTTTTTGTTCGTCGCATTTCCGGAAGGTAAAGCCATTGGTCATTAGCTTGATCGAGATGGGCGTGAGTTAGTAACGCTGTTCCTTTCACATCTGCAGGTCGATCAAAAACGACTAAGCTTTTATCTCCTTGGTCGCCCTCTAAATTTTTAATGCGCAAAAATTTACTGGTGGTGGAGCCATTGGCGAGTTGAATATCCATTTGCAGATTGACGACGTAGTCGCCCCAACCGCGAGTCATGTTGTAGGCCTTGGTGGCGATTTTCAAACCCTCATTATCGGCGGCATAAACACTCATTAAAGACGCTAACAAAAATGAAATTAAAGACATAAATCTCCTTAATATTTACGTATTTATCCTATCTTAGTGAAGTGGTTTCCACAAGCTGAAGCAAAGACAAAATCTTTGCAAAGCACATGCACTATAGTTAGTATGTTCTTTGCGTGAACCATTCGGATGTTTTTGCCGTTCATTTAAAACGCGTCAGTCGTAGCTTTGCCTTCTGTATTGAGAGGCTTAATTCACCATTTCGTGAATGGGTATCGCTTGCTTATATTTTATGCCGCCTTGTCGACACTGTCGAAGATTCGCCCTGGTCTAGCAGTGACGCACAAAAAGAAAGTTTTGCGCAATTTGAAAATTTTGTGAAAGGGCATTTTGCGGAAGACGCTGTGGCAAAATGGCGCAGTAGTTTTTCTGATATGATTCCTGAAGGAGAAAAGGAACTCTTAAAAGACTCGCTATTATTTTTCGAAGATCTCCAGAGCTTACCAGCCAAAGTAAAAGAGCCACTAATTCGTACGGTCTTAGATATGAGTCGGGGGATGAACTATTTTAGCGGTGGTCCCGAAAAAGGTATTCGGCTAAAATCCCTTACAGAGGCCAATCAGTATTGTTTTTTTGTGGCCGGAATTATCGGCGAGTTATTAACGGAGCTTTTTGCAGCCTCTGAAGCCAGTTATACTTTTGGTAATGTTGAAATCATTAATGCTTATCGCTTTGGTTTTTTTCTGCAAAAGATTAATTTACTCAAAGACCAGATTGGAGATGAACCGCAAGGGCGATTCTTGGTGCCGTCGCGGCAGGAAATGCGCCAAAGTTTAGTTTTAGAAGGTCGGGGCGCCCTCAACTACATTCTCGGCTTGCCAGTGGCGAGAAAAGACTATCGTATATTTTGCGCTTGGAGTTTGTTTTTAGGTTTGGCCTCACTTCCTTACATTGACCAGAGTTGGGAAGAAAAATCCCTACATAAAATTCCGCGCACCAAAACGATTTTGGTTTTAGGTAAGGTGGAATTTAATATCAATAGTAATGACAAAATCGAAAAGATGTTTGACGAAATGCTTGAACGCCATTTTTCCGATTTAAATTTTAGTTACCCCATATCTGCAATAGCGACCAAACCATGGCTTTATAATTTCTATCACGGACGTCTAACTCCGGAGCAGATGCAGGAGCTCGGGCTGACGTCATAGGTAAATAAAAAGCCCGCCAAATCCAAATCGTCTGCCAAAAATAATACAGACTTGGCGTAAAGATATCGAACACCGCGCGGTTATAAATCTCGCGATGAAACAATTTTGCGATTTACTGATTCATTCTAAGACAAGAGTTTTATCGACAGAAAACAAAACGACAAAGTCTTTTTTTTCTGAAAAATTCAAGGGGATACCTGTTCTAAGGTCTAGTTTTAGCCGATAAAACTGTCAAGACTATGTCGAAGTGTAAAGTATCTAGCACAAAAGAACAAAATAGTTTGGCAGCGCCGTGGCCTCTTCCTTGCAAATTGAAGATCTTGTGTACAGGGGGGAAGGCGATGATCTTGCGTGTGCGAGGTAGTCTCAGATTAAGACAAATCGTTAAAAGTTCTTTAGCTCTGCTCTTAGCTGGTTGTGCAGCTGAGGTTCCTCCTGCCGTAGAAACCGAGCGCACTGCCAGTGGCTACTCAAACCGACTTGGTCCTATTTCAGCAAAGAATAAGAGCGACGCGGATCAAAAAGCGCTTTTGCTTTACAAAAGAGTTGTCGGAGTGAACACCACACTTAATGACCCAAACATCCAAGCAATGTCGGCAAAGCTGGAACAGGGTGATACTATGGGAGCTGCCGCCATCGCCACCAAACAAAATGATTTTTTAAATGTCACTGTCAAACTGATGGCAACCAAAATGAGCTACCGAGATGAGAAACCCAATCATGAGAGTAATGATTTTGTGGCGGCAATGGTTGGTGGCGTAAGAGATGACGTCAG
>CAYPZY010000356.1:0-3557 GCA_964415155.1 uncultured Bdellovibrionales bacterium | reverse complement strand
TGGAACTAAGGACTTCATTAACCCCGCTTCATAACTTGCAGCCTCTAAATCACTATAAAAAGCAAGGCAGGGCCCAAACAGGAACTGCACTCCCGGGTGAATCCGATTCGAGCGAGAGTTACTACTGTAGGCAGCAGCTCGATCGTTCACACAGCTAAATGCTTCTTGGCGATCGAAAGCTGTCAGACCTTGAAAGTCGACGGTCTGACTGGCGTAGGAAAAGGTATTCTCACGTTTTGAAACATTGGTAACGACAAATAGTTTCAAGTTTCCTTTGTCGGCTGAATTTTTAACGTCAACAAACGAAAAGCTTGGAACGGATAATCTCACTTCTAAAACGGCTGTTTGTGCTGAACCATTAAATAGATTTTGTAACACCGATGCTTGGGCAATGAGATTGCTGCCTTCCTGATTGCTCCAAACGGCGGAAGGTTCGTTAGCAATTCTCACGGTTGGATAAGCGCCGTAACCGTCAAATCTAAAAAGTTTAGCAGCCTGATCTTCTGTTATTTGGTAACGACGAGCAAATAAGGAAGCTGCTTCTTTCGGCGCCGGAGAAAAAGTTTTTGCGATCAACTCATAAAAACCGTGGCGGACTACTTCGCTCTTACCTGATGTACCCAGGGGATTAACCTGCGGGACCGACGAAGTCGTTTCGGCAATCTTTCCTTTTGTCCATTGCGTGCCAAGATCAAAACTTTCTGCAATCACTGTTTCGTAAACTTTTTGTCCATATAAGTAGACAACACAATGTGAACCCTCACGTTTGGCTTCGGCTTTAAGCGAATAGCTTTGGCCGTTCATCTCGGTGTTCTCTTCGCTGCGTGAATTGCCAATCCCCGAAAATGAGTTGTAAGATTTAAGAACGACGAGGCCGTCTCCTTCTGTGAAGACAACTGAGCCACCATTAGAATTCAAGAGAGCAACACCATCGACACCAGTGTGGCTGGTCTTATGATCGCGAGATAAACCAAATGCTTCAGAGGCATCGCAAGATTTAACGATCCTGCCTTTCCAGTCTTCAAAGCTCTTTTTGCGCTCGCTCGACAACTTGGCAATTGCTTCCTCTTTGTTTCGCGGATTATCGCCGCCACCACCACCGCCTGAACCCGAGCAAGCGTTAAGAGTAACCAGAGCTAAAGTCACAATCGTTAATTGTCGTAGACCGTGCAATTTCATAAGCGAACCCCTTTAGTTGAAGTCGCCAAAATTAGTCTTGGGGTGAGGGATTTTCAATGTTTTTATAGATAACGAGAAAAAAAACAACGGATTTGGGTGTATAAAACTAGTTTTACCTAAGCACCAAAAGTAAAGAACATGTCCCGGGACACGTCCTAAGTTACTTTTTCAATTTATCGCGAATCGCGGCCAATTCCGCGAAAGGATTGTTGAGAGCTACTTTAGGTTTTGGAGGAGGTCTAACTCCACCTTTACCGCCACCAGGTCCCATCGGGCGCTTATTGCCAGAGAATTTTTGAATATTGCGCGGACGATCACCCTCACGCGGAGATCCTCCAGCTCGGTCCCCGCCACGCGCTCGTGGAGCGCCATCACCATGAGGACGTCTACCGTTTTCATCACGAGGTTGTTCGCGTGGTGGTCTTATTGCAGGTTTTGGTTTCTCGGTCAGTTTCATCGTTAAAGCGATTTGTGGCTTTTCAGCATCCACCGACAATACTTTTACCTGAACAGCGTCACCAGGACTTACCATTTTACGAGGATCTTCGACAAACTCATGACTCATTTCAGAAATATGAACGAGACCATCTTGGCGAACACCAATATCTACGAAGGCACCAAAATTAGTCACGTTAGTAACAACACCGGGACAAATCATGCCGTCTTTAAGATCTTTTACTTCATGAATATCATCCCTAAAAGAAACGGCCTTAAAAGGCGCCCGCGGATCGCGGCCAGGTTTTTGTAATTCAGAAACGATATCATTAAAAGTGAACTCACCAATCAATGGCGCCCACTTTTCTTTTTTCTCAGATAACTGTCTTGCGCCGTCAGTAGAAATTAATTGTGAAACAGAGAGGCCCAGATCTTGTGCCATTTCGCGAACAACCGTGTAACGTTCAGGATGAATACCGGTGTTATCCAAAGAAATTTTACCACCGTGAATACGTAAAAAACCTGCCGACTGTTCAAATGTTTTAGAACTAAAATGTGGAACTTTATTAAGCTCAGCTCTTTCGGTAAAAGCGCCATTAGTTTTGCGGAAACTAATAATATTTTGCGCAATAGCAGGACCAACTCCAGCTACGTACCCTAATAAAGCTGCTGAGGCAGTGTTGAGATTTACACCAACTTGATTCACGCAGGATTCGACAATGCCATGAAGACTATTTTTCAAATCTGTTTGTGAAACATCATGCTGATATTGGCCGACACCGATACTTTTAGGGTCGATCTTTACAAGTTCCGCCAAGGGATCTTGTAATCGCCTAGCGATAGAAATAGCACCTCGAACACTGACATCGAGTTCGGGAAACTCTTCACGGGCGATCTCAGAAGCTGAGTAAACGCTAGCTCCGGCTTCGTTCACCAGGATCACTGGCGTTTCAACACCTAAATCTTTTAGTACTTTTCTAAAAAAAGATTCTGCTTCTCTTCCACCAGTCCCATTGCCAACAGCTATTGATTCAATCCTGATTTGTTTAACAACATCAGCGAGAAGCTTTTTCGCCTTTTCTTCGGCGCCATCACCTTGTGTGTGGATAATCGTGTGAGAGATATAAACGCCATTGGCATCGATGAGCGCAACTTTGCAACCCGATTTAAATCCGGGATCTACTCCCAAAACACATTTATTTCCAAATGGACTTGCCATTAAGAGTTTACGAAGATTCGCGCTAAAGACATCAATAGCCTGTTCATCAGCGAGTTCCTTAAGGCGATTGTGAATTTGATTTACTACCGACGGTACAACGTGAGCATTCAAAGCCATTTTGGCGGCTTCAATAAGATGCGGGCTCACTGGCAAGTTTAGATCGGGACAAGCTTCTTTTACAAAACGCCCCTCGAGGAAAGCACTGTCACCGTCGATGGTCACTGTCAATTCACCTTCATGCCAACCACGACGAAGCGCTAAATAGCGATGCGACGCCTTGGGAGTCTGCAAACTTTTTACGGGGTCGGCAAAATCCGCGTACATCGAGTATTTGGAATTGCTCTTAAACTTTTTCGTCTTTTTAGAAACGACTTTGCCTTTTTCTTGCAGATGATCACGAACAAACTGGCGAAGATCAGCATTATTAGACAAGCGATCAATAAGAATATCCTGGGCACCTTTAATCGCCAGTTCATAAGTAACAAAGCCGGCCGCGGGATTCAAAAACTGTTTAGCTTTAACTTCAATCGCTGTTGCATCCTGAGTTGTGCCATGACCAAGTCCCCATAACCAATCAGCCAAAGGCTCAAGGCCCGCTTCGCGCGCCAATGTTGCTTTGGTTTTCTTTTTCTTTTTATAAGGACGATAAATTTCTTCGATCTCAGCCAAATCATTTGAAAGCAAAATACTTTTCTTAAGTTCGTCAGTAAGATTGCCCTGTGTT
>CAYPZY010000355.1:0-3565 GCA_964415155.1 uncultured Bdellovibrionales bacterium | reverse complement strand
AGTAATCGTCACGGTTTCTGTATTTGAACCAGTTCCTGATGCAAGAGCTCCAATTGTGCCGTTACCAACAATTGGAGTGCCAGCAGCCGTACTATATGAATTTATAAAAGTTAATGGCGTAAGCTGCGTGTTTCCAGTCGCTCGGCACCAGTTGATCGCTGTGTTCACAATTGAACTCCATAAAAGCCCGGTTCGCTGATCTTGCCACACTTCTTTATTGGCTCCAGAACGCGCTACTAAGCGCCATAAACCTTGGCCGCCGTTGCACTGAGTGGCTCCGTTCCAAGAGTTCCTGGTGGGGTTTGCAGTCTGACAATCCGCAATTCTCAAAGCAATCGTTGCCTGAGATGTTCCACAATCAACACTTGGTCGTGATCCGTATTTACAGTTCGTTCCATAATAACCTTCATCATCTTGATTCATGTCCGGGATGTCTCGGTAATTGTATCCGCCAGTTGTTGGCAAATCCGCACCAGCATAGAGCGTGTTCTCATTGTTTAAAGTTAACTGCGCCGATGTTGTTGCAAGATCTGTTAAATTCGGAATCACTTTAATGCCAGGATCTCTTAAGGCGCTTGATGCCGTTAAATGTGAAAACGATAAACTTCCATTAACACCAAAAATAGTAATTCCACTTTTAATATTGGCTGCAATCAAATCCGTATCACTCATTGTGGCTGTTTCAGTTCCAGCATAATACCCAGAAGGGATTGTCGCTGACAGCGATCCGTCGGCTCCATTCACGTTGGCGCCCGCTGTTCCTGTCGTGTATTGATTTGTCGCATTCGTCCAGCATGCAGCTGCGTTTAGCCCCGATGAGCACGTCGCACTTCGTCCGCCATAACTTGCTGTGTACACATATCGGCTCGCCGCCGTCGAGCACTGGGCTGCGTTTAGCGCGTCATCTGTACACGCCGCATATGGCCCTGATGCTGTCCCGAGAACTCCGAAGATGTTTACGCCATTTGCAATATTAGCCGGTGTTAAATCAAGATCACTCAAACTACAAAGCTTCGCTTGATAATATCCATCTGGAATACTTGCACTCACTGTCGTGCCCGCTCCAGCATTACTCCATGTCGTTACATCGCTTCCCTGAATGCCGGTTACAATTTTACCAGTAACTGCCGTGCAGTCCGATCCCAAAACTTGATCCTCAGTACAAGTCGGAAGCGCTGTTTGACCAAGCTGTGACTTAGTCTCAATAAACTCAATAAACGGCGACTGCAACGAGCATCCCGATACGGTTGCAACAACGATAACAAAAAATAAAAACCGCCAAAGTCCTAAAGTCTTTGTTTTTAACTGGTCGTTCATACATATAACTTATCGGCAAGATGGGGGCTTAACTTAAAGCACTTTACCCCCCCCCCGACGGATTTCTCAAGTATATGAATTTATTAGTAATTTTAGATACTATCTAATCTAAAAAAAGCTTAAAGCCAATCCTGATCCAGAACTCCCTTTTTACTTTGCTCCACATTCTCCGATGGCCTTTGAACATCCGGTGCAAATTCTAATTTCGCTTTCAATGACTGATTCTCTGCCAACAAGTCTTTTTTGGCCTGCTCTAACTTTTGGATTTTCAATTCAAGCTCTGCTTTGCTTTTATTTATAATTTGATCAAGACTCTTTTCTTTTTCACTGAGCCTTTGATTTTTAGCTGCCACCCGATCAGCGGCTATTTTTTCTATGATCTCGTGAACCTCTTCGTCATCATGCCTTGCGAACCAATAATAAAACCCAGGGCCGCCTAAAAATAGCGCCATCAAAAATATCCAGCCGACTTCAAGCCGATCATACACAACCCCGATTTGAGCTTTTTCGCGTAAACCTTCAAACGGTGCATCGCTATAAACTCTTACTCGCCAATCGTTGTACCATTTGTTAAGCTTAGGCCAATCAACCACTACTTGATTTGTTAATTCACGTTTCGCATTTAAAACCTTAGCCCGTTCTAAATTCTGAAAAAACACCATTCCCACTAGAAACAGCATCCCCGCATACGCCATCACAACAACTCTGTATTTGGATATACCAGCAACCCCTTCGCTCGGAGCACCAGCCATCCGCAAGACTACCCCCACAACGAACGACGCAACGATAAATGGCACCAGATAAAACAAAACAAATGGCAAAGCCAAATAAGCTGCGTAAACCACACCAGCAAGTAAAATCCCACCAACTAAAACAAATAACAAAAAATTTTCTGCATATTCATTTCCACTTTTTGAACTCATTTAAACACCCCATTAAATCTTTTCAGGTATTCCGCGAGGCCATAGCTTTGATAAAAAATGACTGTACGATTCAATTAAAAATCCGTCTGTATTGCCCGCTACTTCCTTCAAATCGCTATAAACCCGATCCGTAAAGCCAACCCAGATCACCCTGTGTATTAATGGCTTTGATCCAAGCATCACAGACCGTAAACCCAATAGCTTTTCTTCATACCTACTTTTTTTACGAGGCGTCGTTTCAATTTCAAAAGCAACACGTTCGCCTTTTGAGGTGATAAAAATACCATCTGGCACAAGCTCACTCGGCAGCTGATCCCATGAAAAATCACTTTCAAACCCTTGAGCACGTAGTCTTCGCTCCGGAAGCCATCGAATGATTTTACCCGTCCGCTCTATCGCAACCCTGCAATCATTAACCTTGGTGTCGTGGTCATAGTTTCTAAAATCAATTTGGCTAATCACCTTTAGATCCGACAAATGCGGCCTTTTGGACCTAATCATGGATACCGCTAAACTTGTTACCAGGTACAAACTCTTTGATTCTGAGTACACCTTTTCAGCTTTTAAAAAACCATGCCGTTTTAAAATCTGTAATCTTTGGCGCGTTACAAATAAGCCCTTTGGCAATGGATCAGATACTTTTTCACGGACATCAAAAAACCTAAAATAAATCTGCTCTAAACTTGCAAACTTTTGCTCCAGTACAAATCCAAAAATATCCAAATCCCGATCCGTTAATCGAAAATTTTTAAGCTTCTTATTTTTATCAGCCTTTAACTCGTTGCCTATTTTTTGCTCTATTTCTAATTCCATATCTTCTCTCGATTTCCTTATTCTTTCCTTGACCACACCAACCACCAATCTAACTTAACTACCCCAATCTCTAACCCATCCCAACTCGTGACCACTTCATCTCGTAGGGAGGGAGTGGTCACGAGTTGGGATGGGTGGGTCCAACCATCTAACTAATTGAAATCACTTGATCTATTGGTTCTGCCTTTAGTTAAAAGTCCTCAATTAATAACAGGATATTTTTGAGGACTTTACCGCAGGAGTTTTTCTATCGCATTTTTCTAAAATTTAAAATACGAAGAGTTTACAAAATGCTTTTTATATCGGCATTTATGGTTATTTGGCGTTTAAACGGCCCTATTTTTAATTTTAACTTTTTGAATATTAAAACGGTGCCACAGACACCTAAAAACTTAACCTTGGGCGTTTTAAAAGGTTTTATTGTGGTTTTTAAAAGATATCCTGTGGCTGTTTTTAAAAAAGCGTTTAGACGCTTTCGGCGGTTAATGATTTAAATTCTTCAAATGCGACTT
>CAYPZY010000354.1:0-3572 GCA_964415155.1 uncultured Bdellovibrionales bacterium | reverse complement strand
AAATCGAAATTAAGTTCCTCAATAGTAAGTTTTGAGTTAGGAGCGAGGTTAATGACGTTATCATCTTTAAATTTGATTTTTAATTTGCCGTCGCTTCCTGTCTCTAAATAATCTTTCTCGTAAATCTTGAAACCCACTTTACCCGTGAATGTTTTACCTTGGCGTTGGATCATCGAAGTGCCTTGAGAAACGACCACGATACCGATGGAATTTTTAACGGATTCGAGAGCGACTTCCACCTCTTTCTTCTCTTCTTTCAACTCTTCAGTTGGTGGGGCGGCATTGACGCTGGCGGGACTTCGACAATTACCAGTTGGGTTTTCAACGGCGGCACAAATGGGTCGCTTACAAGATTTGACGCGATTTCCACCGTCACATTTAACAGTGTAGAATTTGAGATCGATCTCTGTTTCGCAGGCGCCACAGGAAATCGCCTCGCAATCGCAATCGTTGGCGGCAAACGCCAATGGCGAAAATAAGGTTAATAACAAAACTAATAATGGCGCGGAAACGTGCTTGCTGCCAGTCACGATCATACCTCGATTGTTACAATCCTTTTAAGTTTACGGAATTTTTGGAGAAAGACTAAAGGCGTTCCACGTTGGAGACGTTTGAAAAAGAGAATTCTAAAAGTTAGTCGTTTACTTTAGAGATTCAAAATAATCTATGTCTTATATTGAGATCCCAACTTTTGCATTTCCCAGAGCTTGGACCATCGCAGATGAACCGAGTATGCCGCACCAATGGCAATAATAAGACCTGGCATTCCGTCCAGGAAACCTCTTTTAAAGAAATAGCATTCGAGGAATTTTACCCACGGCTTGAAAATAAATTTCAGAAAAGAAAAAGTCTCCCCACTATCTTGTAGGTTAAGCGCACCCAAGGTGGAATAACTGTTGTTCTTATTGACTTGATGCTGAAGATTCACAAAAGGCCAATGTAAGATCGGTTCTGAAAAGCTACCGAGACGTTCCACCATCATGCGCTCATGCAAGTGATCATCACTCCACTTACCACGACCTCGATGAAACAGTCTTACCTGACGATCGGGGTACCAACCTCCGTGACGAATGTATCTTCCCATATAAAATGACAAACGCGGCATCAAGTAAGCATCTTTATCCAATGCTTTGTTTGCTATCGCACTCGCGAGGGTACGGCTAAGCTCAGGGCTAAGAGCTTCGTCCGCGTCTAAAAATATAACCCAATCATTTTTAGCGAGACTCACCGCTAAATTTTTTTGTGGACCATAACCTCGCCACTTTTCGACAACGGTACGAGCTCCCAACTTTTGCGCAAGAGTTACTGTCTGGTCAGTGCTGCCGCTGTCGACAACGACGACATCATCGCACCAACTTGCTGATTTGATACACCGTTCTATATTCTTTTCTTCGTTAAAGGTGATGATAACTAAAGAGGCTGGTAGCTTTTCCACACCTTCGAACGTCGCAAGATCACTATTAAATGTCAAATGTCCTTTTTTATAAACTGGACGAGAGCTAAAAACTTTTCTAATAATAGAATCCTTGCGAGGTTAACTATGAAATTTAAGAGAGAATGGATTTTCGTTTTCGTATTGTCTTTTAGCTCCCTATCACACGCCCATTTTTCTGCTCTAGATACCGCCGATATTCTAGAAGCTAACCGCTACCGCTTGCAGGTGGAACCACAGATTGTTTCGGGCAATGCTTCTGGATCAAACGTCACTGTACGCATGGACAGCGCTTTAGGAATTGATTCACAGATCAAGGGAATCCTTGGGCTTGGTAGTTTTGATTTTCAGGCCGGCCTGCTTTACAAATGGGCCCCCATTCCAGATATGGAAGGACAACCCGCAATGTCTATCGCTGGCGGACTTTCTTATGCAAACTACAGTGGCCAAGATTTGGTAACAGTGAAAATTTATCCTATCATCAGCAAAAAATTTAATTGGGAAATGGGAATTATAAAACCTTACGGGAGTCTTCCTCTCGGTATGGCTTCAAAAAATGGCGTCAGCACCTACCCTGTTCAATTGGCTCTAGGTACTGAAGTTCACTTTAAAGATATAAAGGATTTAGATTTCTACGGAGAAGTAGGCATCGATGTCAAAGATGCCTTCAATTACATTAGTATAGGAATTGCCGCTTACTTTGACGAAAGCGGCAAAATCATTTGGACTGAAAAATAATTAGTTCACGTCTTTGTAATCGGCGTCGATCACGTCGTCGCCGCTCTTACCACCGGTAGCACCGGCATCACCGCCCGCTGCACCACCACTAGCATTACCAGCACCAGCAGCACCGCCGCCATTGGCTGCTCCCTGAGCGGAAGCCTTACTGTAAAGCTCACTCGACATTTTGTGATTGAGAGCTTTTAGTCGTTCAAAAACACTTTTCATAGCGTCAGCGTCTTTGGAGTTTTCATTAAGAAGCTTCTTTGCTTCTTCAATGACTGGTTTTACTTGCTCAACGTCAGCTTGGTTAAGAGACTTCTCGTTATCGCGGATGAGTTTTTCTGCGGAGTAAACCTCGGTGTCGAGAACGTTGCGCGCATTAACCGCTTCTTTTTTCTTTCTATCTTCATCGACGTGAGATTCGGCATCTTTAACCATGCGCTGAATTTCTTGCTCTGAAAGACCTGATTTCGCAGTGATCTTGATCTGCTGTTCCTTACCTGTTCCTAAATCTTTTGCTGAGACATTTAAGATACCGTTAGCATCGATATCAAATGTCACTTCAATTTGCGGAACACCGCGGGGAGCCGGAGGAAGACCGGTTAACTCAAAGCGACCTAAGCTTTTGTTGTCAGTCGACATTTCCCTTTCACCCTGCAAGACATGTATGTCCACACTAGGTTGACTATCAGCTGCTGTTGAAAATATCTGCGATTTACGAGTTGGAATTGTCGTATTGCGCTCGATAAGCTTGGTCATCACTCCACCAAGAGTTTCGATACCAAGAGAAAGTGGTGATACGTCTAGTAGTAGAACGTCTTTTACTTCTCCACCTAAGATACCACCTTGAACAGCCGCACCAATCGCAACCACTTCATCTGGGTTTACTGAGCGATTGGGTTCTTTACCGAAGAATTCTTTAACCATTGTTTGAATGGCTGGAATACGCGTTGACCCCCCAACCAGAACGACTTCATCGATATCTTTCACTGAATAACCAGCGTCGCTCAAAGCTTTTTTAGTGGGCTCAAGAGCGCGTTTAACCAGTTTTTCAGTCAGCTGATCGAATTTTGCACGTGTCAATTTTTGCGTTAAATGTTTGGGACCGCTAGCATCAGCAGTGATGAATGGCAAATTGATCTCAGTTTCCATTGTGGAGCTCAGTTCAATTTTCGCTTTTTCAGAAGCTTCTCTTAAGCGCTGTAAAGCCATTTTGTCTTTGCGTAGATCAATACCTTGATCTTTTTTAAATTCTTCAGCAAGCCAATCAACTAAAGTGGTATCGAAGTTATCACCGCCAAGATGAGTATCACCGTTAGTTGCTTTCACTTCGACAACATTGTCGCCGACTTCAAGAATGGAAATATCGAAGGTACCACCCCCAAAGTCGAAAATGGCAATCTTTTGATCTTTCTTT
>CAYPZY010000353.1:0-3576 GCA_964415155.1 uncultured Bdellovibrionales bacterium | reverse complement strand
GTCGGAATGTTTTATATTCCTGGTGGCAACTCTACACAACATCGTGGTGTTGACGCTGACATCGTACTCCCTGGGGTTTTTTCGACCGATGAAATTGGTGAAAAAACTTTAGATTATTCGCTTGCCCCACGCCAAACAGAAGCATTTGCTTCACCTGAGGCATACGTCACTGAAGGCTCCGATAAATGGGATAAAGTTACTCCCGATATCGTTAAAGAGCTAAATAGTCGTGCGCAAAAACGTATCGCTATGGAAGCGGATTTTAAAAAGATTCAAGAGGAAATGAAAAAAGCTAAGGAACAGGAAAAAAATAAGATTATTAAACTTAGCGAACTCATGAAGGAAAAAACGGAAAAAGAGGGCGAGAAAAAAGAAGATAAAAAAAGCACTCGTTTCGGTACCAAAGAAGAAAAATTGGCTGAGTATTTAAAACGTGCTGATATCAAAGAGGCAATCAACGTTGCCGTTGATTTAGCGCAAGCTTTTAAAGGCGAGCCGATGCCATCGATCACCGTGACTGATGGTAAAGCCCAAGTTTCAAAAGATAAAACCAAGACCGAAATGTGATGACGAAGAAGAAAGCGCCTGGAAAATTGAAACTAGAGTCAGATCTATTGCTAAAAATGCATGATCTGATGGTGAAAAGTCGCGTACTTGAACTGCGCCTCATCAAAATTTACAAACTAGGTGAAGCTTATTTCTGGATTGGCGGGCCGGGCGAAGAAGCTTTCGGTGTCGCTCTTGGTATGCTCGTCAAAAAGGGTCAAGGCATCGAGTATGATTGGTTGCACCTTCATTATCGTTGCGCGCCAACCCTTGTTGCTATGGGGATGCCGATCAAGGACGCGATTCGCTTGATCATGAACAAAAAAACCGATGCGAGCACTGGCGGTAGAAATTTTGCTGGCCACTACGCTTATCCTCAGTGGAATGTCGCCCCCGTGAGTTCTCCGATCGAGATTCAATACGGAATTGGAATCGGCACTGGCATCGCCCAAAGACGGCATAATTCTAAAGGCATTACAGTTATTACTGGTGGTGATGCGGGAACTGCGGAAGGTGATTTCGCCAGTTCCTTGGTTTGGGCAAGTCGACCTGGCTTTGAACTACCCATGCTTATCACGGTTCAAAACAACAAATGGGGAATCTCAACCAACTATGATGCTCAACATGGCGAGGAATACATTGCCGATCGTGGCAAAGCATTTCGCATGCGCACGGCCGTCTATAACGGTAATGATCCAGTAGAAACTTATTTAGGATTAAAGCGCGAAATGGAATACGTACGTACCACCAGACTTCCTGCGCTCGTGGAATTTAGAGTGTCACGTCTTTATGGTCACTCATCTGCCGATGGCGCCAACTTAGCTAGTCGTGAAATCGATTGTGTTAAGGAGTTTGAAGAGAGTTTGATTCGGCAAAAAATTCTGACCAAGCAGGCCGCCGAAGAGATTTGGAATAATTACGACGAAGAAGTTAAAAAAGCGACGCAAGAGGTGCGTCTGGAAGAGGCGCCAACTGCTGATTCGGTATGGGATCACACCTATGTCGACAATGAAAATGCTGACTGGAGAAAATTCTAATGGCTACCATGGTGCAAGCGATCAGGTTGGCGTTACACTATGGCGAAGAAAACCTCGCTCTTACTGATATTTTTGGTGAGGATGTCGGCGCTCCCATGGGCGGAGTATTTACCGCAACACAAGGTTTAAAAACTGCTTGGAATAGTCCACTTGATGAGCGCGGAATTGTCGCGGCAGCAGTCGGTATTGCTTTAGCGGGAGATCGTTGCGTTGCTGAAGTTCAGTTTTGCGATTACATTTTTAACACGATCGATATCTTAAAATATGCAGGCAATCTTCGCTGGGCCACTAACGGAAATTTTTCTTTACCGATGGTCGTAATGACACCCGTCGGAGCTGGTATTCACGGCTCAATTTATCACAGCCATAGTTTTGATGCGTGGGCGACGCGACTTCCTGGTTGGAAGATCGTGATGCCAGCGACTCCTTATGATGCGTATGGTTTGATGATCGCTGCGATTAAAGATCCAAATCCTGTTTTATTTTTAAAACCCAAAGCCTTGTTACGAGTTCGCGGTGAGGAACGCTTACCTGGAGAGCCAGAAGAAAAAGAGCTAAGGCAAATGATCGACGCTCCCATTGGTGATCGCTCAAAGTGGAAACCACGTTGGCCCAAGATCGGTGACGTCGAGATTCGCATTGGCAAAGGTAAAATCACCCGCCAAGGTTCGCACGCAACTGTTGTGAGCTACGGCCGGCACCTATTAATGTGTAACGAGGTTGCTGATGAATTACGTAGTGATGGCCATGAAGTCGAAGTTGTCGACATGATGTCTCTCTATCCCTACGATTGGCAGTTAATAAAATCGTCCATTCAAAAGACGCGCAAAGTTTTATTTGTGAATGAAGATACCGAGGTTACTAATTTCGGTGAGCATTTGGCTTATCGTGCCACCACTGAATTATTTTATGAACTGCACGCTAAACCACGCGTCCTTGCCGGAAAAAACTTGCCAGGAATTGGTCTGCATCCCAATTTGGAAGACGCATCGGTTCCGCAAAAGTCTGAAATTAAAAATGAACTATTAGAGCTTTTGGCTGAAGAGCCTTAAAGGAGTTTTTTTATGTTTGCTTTGCTGTTTGTAGTCTTGAATGTTTTTGCCGCTAATGACGATGTCGTTTTGGATGTGGTTCAAGACCGCGGCGATCGAATCGAAGTTACTTACAAATGGAAAAATTGTATGCAGTCTACGATAGCCGAGGGACGTTGCGGTGAGGATGGTTTGGAATTTCCAATGAAGAATATCTCACTAGGTGATTGCAAATCAGATGTTGGCGGCACAAACGTTAACATTATCTACTACGATCAATTGCAAAATTTTGAGTGTGCAAAAAAAGGTATTGTGGTTAAAGATGCCGGTGGTAGAGAAAAGACAATTAAACCAAGCGAAGAAGCTATCGATAAAGCCAGGCGCGCCAAAGAGTCGGCTAAAGAAAGTAAGACTTCACTTCAGCCTTACGTCCCCCAAAAAACGCTCTCCAAATAGTCGCTTTCTGCGAATCGGCGTTGTCGTGAGTAACCACAGATGGCAAACAATTTGCCATCTGTAAATTTCTAAGGCAGTAAAACTTGTAGTCATTTCAATTAGATACAATTATCTACGAGGTCGTTCGTTTTGCATATCTCCTGTTTAGGAGATCTTATGAAAAAAATGTTATCAGTTTTGATCTTATTCCTTAGCACTCATGCTTTGGCGGACGATATCGCTTATTTGCGAAAACTGATTCCCGATGCCCTCGTAGAAAAAATCAAAGATACTGAACAACGCGAGGCGCTTAGCAATCGCTTTCGTCAAGACGGCGATTTAGCTTATGCAGCTAGAGGTTGGTTCGTCGTTTTAAAAGTTTTAAATACAACTGGTGAAATCAATGTCGAACTAACTGGCTTGCGGACTAAAGCTGATACGACTGGTGGTACTCTCGTCGAGATGGAAGCACAACAGTCGGTTGAGACAACAGTTAATGTTTTGAATTTTGGATTACCGGAATAAGG
>CAYPZY010000352.1:0-3588 GCA_964415155.1 uncultured Bdellovibrionales bacterium | reverse complement strand
TTATTATTCAAAACTAGAAGCTTGAAGGCAAATTGGAAGTTATGCCGTATTTGTCATTGAAATAGCGTCGTAAAATAGTTTGTTCCTCGGCCGACAAAACTCGATCAAACAAAATAATTTCAGCTAAATCGCCACTCCAGTAAGTAGTCGCAATTCCAATTTTGTAGTCATCCATTTTTGCTGGCATCTCAGAAGAGGTCCTCTCACCACTTAAATTCCCATTGATAAAAAGTCTATTTGAAGCCCCTTGATTAGTGCCGTTCCAACTTACCTCAACAAGTGCAACAACAAGTGAGTTAAGGGCACCGCCGACGTGGTTAAACCCGCTTCCCACATAAAAGTAGGGAAACTCCGAGCGATGATGAGTGATCTGCATATGACCATCTATACCATTACCGAAAATTCCGGGATCATAACCAACGGAAGCGCCAGAGCTTTTAAAAACCACAAACGCATTGAAAGCGCCAGCCAGCCCGAGTTTACTCCCCGAAATATTCATTTGATCATTGTTACCGTCAAAACGCACAGCAGCCTTGCCGTTAATGGCACCCGCCTTAAATATTGGAGCAAACATCAATGAGGTTTGCGAGGCACTATTTCCATTTCCCGATTTGTCGATCCAATTTACAACTGCTGCGCCATCAGGAACTTGAATATCCGCAGCATCAAGCCAAAGTAAGAGTCCATTAGTGATTTCCATTTTTTGCGCGGCGACTTGCGAATTTTGTTTACCCTCGCCGACAATTTTGATTTCGAGCTCGCCGCTGTTTTGACAATTGTTGAAAGTCAAAAAAACCAAGGCTGAAGTAAAAAAAATTAGTAAAGACTGCCCCCACCTGCTCATTTCTCTATTATAGATAATTTTGCAGAAAATTTCTAATTTGCCCTTGCAGATTCTCAATTTGAGACGCATTTGAGGACTTTCGACCCCATAGGCTAGTCTGGCTACAGAATTCGCTACGGAATATCAAAAAATAAGCGATCGGTTCTTCCATAATCACTGACCTTAATATCTAAGCGAAAAGGGTCTCGTAGCGAATTTTCAATGCGGAAATGATCTGCTTCGCGATTTATTTTCAGACGCGTTCGCTTGTTACCACGGAGAGCAAAGGCTTCAACTCCCAGTGTTTCCATCTTTATATTAGCCGCTTTAAAACCAACGACGAAAAGATCTAAACTCTTTTCGCGCGGAACGATCCGCACGGTAAATATGTTTCCCTCGCGCTCCAATCGGTTGGGCATACCCCTGTTATCTAGTTGGTTCGCAGCAGAAATCTGCGCCCGCGGAACCTGCGGGGTGCATGGACCAAGAAAAGTCGCTGCAAAAAAAATAATAAATAAATTCTTCGCGCTAGCCATTAGAAAATGATTCAGCAAATGTGATGCCATACTAATGAAAATCTAACAGAAGACGAGTGAATGCGAAATGATAGTAGAGACTTAATTGCACAACAAATGACTATTTGGCCCTTAAAAAAGCGTTAAGAAAACTTTAATATCTGAACTGAAAAATATATTTTCGTTAGTGAAGTAAACAGAAAAGCTTTTTCGGTAACAGTTGTGCTATCAAAATAACACCTGGCAAAACGCGAGAAAGCAAGTTCTGGATTTTTTTTATTTTTCTACTTAGCATGTCTTCACCCAATTAAGGGAACAAAGTAAGGAGAATTAATATGAATAAATTTTTCGCCATTCTAGCTGCTGGCTTGTTGGCTTCGGGAGTTGCCGTTGCTAATAACACTGAGATGAGTGTTGATCAAATCGCTGCAGAACTTGCCGCTGATGAACCAACTCCACAACCAGCTCCGGCACCCACTCCTGGAGAGCAAAAGCCACGTCATGAAAACCCATGTGCAAAAGTTAACTTGGATGAAGCTCAAAAAGCTCAGATCAAAGCTATTGTCATGAAATATCGAGAAGCTAAAATTACTTTAGACGCGGGCGTGAAACTTGCGAAATTTAATTTTTACAAATTGGCTGTTGATCCAAAAGGCGATGTCACTACAGCCCAGGCTGTCACTCAAACTCTTAGCGACGCAATTTCAAAATCAGTTGCAGCTAAACTTGGAATGAGATCAGATATCCTTTTCAACGTTTTGAAAGCCGAACAACGTGAACCAGCTATTCGTTGTCAAAAGATGAAAAAGCATCATGGTAAACACGGTCACAAACACGGTGGCCACCACGGTAAAGGCAAAGGAAAAGGTAAGGGCGATAAAAAAGGTGGCGGTCACGCTGAGATGGAAGTTGAAGGCCAAGACTTTGAACAAGATATCGAATAACTAATCTCTCTTCTTGTCAGCTCCCTAATTTAGGGAGCTCGACACTTGCCCTGGTTTTTTACAGCAAAATGGCCAAATCGATGACAACTTTATAATTCCGAATCATACTAATGAAATGGATTTGGTATCCGTTCAAAAAGCCTATCGCCGTTACGCAAAAGTCTATAACTTCTACTTCGGCTGGATTTTTAATCCTGGTCGGGAGTCGGCTGTTCAATTAGTCGATAGCAAAGCCGGAAATCGCGTTCTTGAAGTTGGAGTTGGTACCGGCCTCTCACTTCCTCTTTACCCAAAAGACGTTAAGGTCGTTGGCATCGATATATCTCCAGAAATGTTGGAACGGGCTAAGGAGCTCGTTCAGGAAAATGACCTTAAGCAGGTTGAGTCGTTATTGGTGATGGATGCTGAAAACATGACATTTCCCGATAATTCCTTTGATTGTGTGGTGGCCATGTATGTCGCATCCGTCGTGCCCCATCCTAAAAAATTTGTTAAGGAAATGAAGCGAGTCTGTAAACTCGGTGGCAGAATTGTGATCATCAATCATTTTTACCGGCCAGAACGCCTCAGTGGTAAACTTATTGGGCTATTGGGACCACTTTCAAAGGTTTTAGGATTCCGTCCCAACTTTTCTTTAGAAGACTTTTTAAGAGATACCGGCCTCAAAGTAACTAACAAAGTGCCGGTAAACATATTAGATATGTGGACCATTCTCATTTCCACTAACGACAAAAATTAATCAAAAAAACTAATCCATACTCATCATCAACAATAATTTTTATTAGGTACATTTTTGATTTATAGGTCTCCTCAGAAAATCTAAACCCTTTCCCAGGAGAAAAAAATGTTACCCTTCAATAAATTTAAAAAAACTCTTTCAATAGGCGTCTTCTTTTTAAGTTCCTTAGCAGTGGCTGAGACCCAAGGTTTAACTGCTAGCTTGACTAAAATTAAGATCGATCCAAATCTTGATCTTGCCCGCTTTACTACAGGACGTATTGAGGTACAGCTCGACAAAAAATTGATTCGACTCACTCTTCAAAAAGCGATGAATTGTCCACGCGGTCTAATGTGCGCGATGGTGATGCCGCAACCGCTGGTAGTGACAGTTCCATTAACAAAAATTGAACCTAGCTTGTGCGGAACTATGATCTACCAAGGCGAAGAAGACAAGAGACCCGCTGACGGTTCACTTCGCAAGATTGTAGTGAGTGATAACAGTGAATTTTACAAGCACTGTAGAAGTGTTGTTGCTGTGCCGGAAACCCTAGTCACACTAGATACAATTCCCGCTACACATCCTCAG
>CAYPZY010000351.1:0-3589 GCA_964415155.1 uncultured Bdellovibrionales bacterium | reverse complement strand
TTTCTGGTTAGAAAGATCGCGGCGAATAACATCTAAGAACTTATCGGGATATTTAGCGGTCAATTCTTCGATATATTTATAGAACTTATTATCGGCTAGAATCTTCTTACGATACTGAATCTTCTTCCAATAAAGCAGATAATGATAACGGCAATAAGCTTCGACAATGGCTATCTGATCACAATCTTGTACGCGACAATAACGGCGGCCTTCTGCGTCAGTTAAAACAACTTCTGCTTCTTCAGCCTTCGTTTCAGGTTCAACAATTTTCTCTAAGTCTTTGGCATCTATTTTCTTTTTTGCCTCAACAGGCGCGCCTTTTTTAGACTTCTTATCGTTTTTTTCTTTGTCTAAAGCCTTAATGGGCTCTGGGGCCTTTTTAACTTCTTTGGCTTTAACCTTATCTGGAGTCTTAGTGGGCAGAATCTTTTCTTTTAGTTTGGACAATAATCCTTTAGCAGGTTTTGCCACAGCCACCTTTTTAGGTGGTTTGGCCTTTTTAACTACTGCTGCTTTAGGCGCCACTTTTTTTGTAACTGGTTTTTTAGGTTTCGCTGCCGCTTTTTTCACTGGTTTCTTCTTAGCCATAATTTATGTATCTTTAATCTTTTTTTACGGCTGTCAACTACAATCACTCTTTGGAATTCAGAATAATATTGCCAGTCTGCGAACGGGCAAATATTTGTCCTTCCTTCTCGGGTCCCTGCAGCCGCCCAACCGCCCATTTCATATTCGCACCTCTTTGCACCTTAATATGATTGGGAATATGCAGTTCACCGTCGACAGACCCAACGTTTACATGGGCAGAAAATTTTCTCGAAACGCGTAGATTGACACCACCAGCGGCACTGCGTATGCGCACATCAGGGGCGCCGCTGACATTGGCTTTAACATTGCCGTCACCATTGTCACCACGAAGGCTGCCATCGAGGTCATCAACATCCAAAGATCCCACCTTCATATTAAAATTGATGCCGCCCTTAACGTCATTGACCTTATTTTTACCGTTAAAGGAAGCGAGTTGCACTTGACCCTGAATCTTTTCGGCTGTCGTTGTGCCCGTAAAATTATCGACATTGACATTGCCTTCAATATTTTTCACCACCACTTTAGAATCATAAGATGACAAAACAACAGCTCCCTTATGATCGATAATTTTAGCTGTTCCACTTTGCACTGAAGCCCGTAACTCGCCTTCATTTTTAGTAAGATCGAGATCGCCATCCTGAAGATTGATCGTTAATGAATTTTTCCAATTGTGAGTTTCAATCTGTCCCTTCCACCAAGAAATTTCAACAGGAAGAGAGCTCGCAACGATTTGAATTTTAAATTGTGGAATGAGATCCAGCGACTCTTTACTTTGCCAAAAATCCTTATTGAGCGGCTGTTTTGAGCTGATCGTGATAACATTCTCCCGACTTTCCACTTTTGGCTCAAACTCACCAATGCCTAAACGCATCTCATCACTTAGATGACTAGGAATCGGCGATAGTCTTTGCACAGAAATCTTTGTCGACTGTTGTTCACCGTTCGCAGGAACTAGATCGATGATGCCCTTATAACCGACAATTTTGATTTTTTGTCCCGCCTCAAAGGGAATTTGAAATGTTTTAACCTCATTGGCGAACGAAACAGATGCTACGATTAGCGAAGCTGCCAGGGAAACAGAAAAAAAAGATAGCTGCGTCATATCACCTCTCCGCGAAAGAATTTCCTTAAGCGTAACAAAGTTTAATGGTCTTGTTAATAGAATTTATTTTTGTTAAAAATTGCAAATCACCAGCAAGGAGCAATTATGTCCACACCAGTTATAGTCAGCGCAGCCCGCACCCCAGTCGCCAGTTTTGGCGGAGCATTAGCCAGTATCGAAGCGCCTCGTTTGGGAGCTGTCGCCATTAAATCTGCTTTAAGCAAAATCGGTTTGGATGGAAAAAACGTTGATGAATGTATTATGGGAGAGGTTTTAACGGCCGGAGTTGGTCAGGCGCCAGCGCGACAATCAGCTTTACTCGCCGGCTTGCCTCAATCAGTCGCATGTACCACTGTTAACAAAGTTTGCGGCTCGGGTCTAAAGTCAGTGATGATGGCAGCAGACTTAATTAAACTTGGCGAGGCCAAAGTAGTCGTTGCTGGTGGCCAAGAGAATATGTCTTTAAGTCCTTATCTCTTAGAAAAAGTACGCGCCGGCTATCGTATGGGTTCACAAACACTGGTTGATTCAATGATCAAAGATGGTCTTTGGGATCCCGGTTATAATTTTCACATGGGAACTGCCGCGGAAATTTGCGTGAAGGAAAAATCTATTTCGCGAACCGAGCAAGATCAATTTGCCGATGAAAGTTATAAACTTGCTTTACAAGCGCAAAAGAATGGTTGGTTTAAAGACGAAATTGCGCCGGTGCAAATTGAGTCAAAACAAGGCCCAAGTTTATTCGATCAAGATGAAGAACCCGGAAAATATCAACCTGAAAAGATGGCTAAACTAAAGCCGGCGTTTGATAAAGATGGTTCCGTCACCGCCGCCAATGCCAGCAAAATCAATGACGGCGCAGCGGCTATTGTCGTAATGAACGATGATCGTGCTAGAGAACTTGGAATAAAACCTTTGGCAAAAATTATTGCCTACACCACTTTTGCGCAAGACCCTAAATGGTTTACGACCGCACCAATTGGTGCCGTGAAAAAGGTTTTAGAGAAAGCCAATTTAAATGTTAATGATATTGATCTTTGGGAAATCAACGAAGCCTTTGCCGCTGTAGCGATTGCTGCCATTAAAGACTTGGGCATTGAAAGAAAAAAAGTAAATGCATTTGGTGGCGCGATTGCCATTGGCCACCCCATTGGCTGTAGTGGCGCTCGCATTTTAACAACACTTACTTACGCCTTACGCAGACAAAATGCGCGTTATGGTTTAGCGACACTTTGTTTAGGTGGCGGCGAAGCGGTGGCAATGATTATTGAGCGGGCTTAAGTAAGTCCAGCGCCGCCGCACTCATTGTTTTTACTCCAACTTTGATCGTTGTTTGCCAGTCAGGAACAAAGCCACTGGAGTGAAGTGAAGGCAATGTTAAGTCTTTCTTTTTATAATCATCAAACATTTTGGCAGGCACAGCTCCTAACCAATAGATTGCTATTGGAATTTTTGGTGACTGTCTTCCCAGTTGACCAAAATCCTCACCACCCATTAAGGCGTCGGCAGTAACGATTTGCTCTGCTGGGAGCACGCGGGCAAAAGATTTATTTATTTTTTTAATCAGCTCCGGATCATTATAAACTGCCGGTGTGTAGACATCTTCTTCAGTAATCACTGGCATTCGCTCTTCAGGAACACCTGCAGCTTGCGCCTGACCTTTCGCTATGCGCGCAATCCCTTTTAACAAACGATCTCTCACCTCATCTTTGTAGGAGCGGACCGTTAGTTTAAGTAAAGCGCTGTCGGGAATGACGTTACTTTTTGTTCCGGCTTGAAAACTTCCTACCGTAACGACGGCAGGATCGGTCGGGGTATTTTCACGACTCACCAATGTTTGTAAGGCCAAGACAATTTGCGAGGCTAACACGATCGGATCTTTAGTTTTGTGGGGATAGG
>CAYPZY010000350.1:0-3617 GCA_964415155.1 uncultured Bdellovibrionales bacterium | reverse complement strand
GGCTGTAGACCAAACGGCTGTCGAAGAAGTTTGGACAAACCACGGAGCGATCAAATTTTCTGAAGTACGTAGTCGTCCTAAGCATGAGATGTTAGCTCACGTCGGTACAACCTATTTTAGATTTAATGAAGGCGACAAGCCTTATGGCGTAAGCCTTGGCTATCTTTACTCACTAAATTCCATTATCCAAGTGGGTGGCGATGTTTCTTACTATTATCGATCGGCGACAGCCACAGCTTCTGAGGTAAATCTTGTTACTTACGGAGTGGGTCCAACTTTTAATTTTATGTGGGACACCTTCGTTGATGGTAGATTTTTAGTAACCGATGGTGATCGAAGTCTTGAAGATCAACAAAACGATTTACTGCTTCGCTTAGGAAAACGCTGGTTATTGTCTGACAACGTTTCCTACCGCCCGCATGTCAGCTATTTGGTTCCTCTTAGTCGCGAGAAACCAAGCTTTAGCGTTCAGTTATTAGCGCTGTCCGCTATCTTCTAAAAATCTTCTGGCAAGTTTTTTTGAATGACATTGTCGATCACATAAACGACGCCAAGATTTTCTTCAACGGCAATATAGCGAAAATGTAGACCATCGGGGGTCCAGCTAGGATAGCCCTCTGGACTATAAATGGGATGATGAATTAGCCCGATAAATAGGGGGCCAATACTTTCAGTCTTGGAATCCGCAGCCACCATTTTAAATAAGCGATGTCCCAACTCGGCCCAATAAACAAAACGATCTTTCGTTGGACTCATTACAGCTGGAAAAATAAAGGGAAAAATAGAGTGAGCGCGAACGATGGCTCCTTTAGTGTCGCTGACTATATATTGGTATTGGCGCTTGGCTGTATCATTGTCGATTCGATAGGTAACGAAATTTCCATCGGCAGTGTATTGGGATTTCGCTGCGAATTGGTAGCGCACACTTTTTAGATGGGCGTCTTCACTCACGAAGTTAATATGGTAGTTGGGCTTTTCGTACGGGCCGTCAGCAGAAACATAAACAATCTGCTTACCATCGGCCCTAAAATCAACATCAAACACATAATTATATTCGGGACTTTTAATTTCATTTCCAGAAAATTTCCAAACGATGTGACAGTGATTGTTTTTACTAAGATCTGTACAGACAATAGAAGCGCTCTGAGACTTATTTTTATTATAATAAGTTGTCGTTTCAGAATTTGAAAACTGCGCAAATAAAAATGCAAATATAAAAAGTATCACGCTCTCCCTCCTTGGTAGCACTTACTAGTAAAATTCATTTTTACTTTATAAGCAATAGCTCTTAGCGTTTGCTGACGGAAGTAAAACTACTCGGTAAACGCCAGTCTGTGACCGTTGGTTTCGAAAAATTTGGAAAGTAAAACATTGATATAAGAGCGAACGCCACAAGGACAAGTGACACTAATGAAACGAATTTTTCTCTGATCTGATTCCCCATAAATCCCCCCGGACTTGAAAATCTGATTATCAAGTCCCGTGCCAGTGAAATCTGAAAAATTTACTGACGTCAGATAAACGGTAGGCGTTCTGAGAGGTTGGACTCAGCGCAAGGAGACAATATTTGGTTCATCGAAATCTAATTATCTGTAACAGTTTCATCTTTGGTGTTGGAAGGAAGGCGATTTTCAACCTGGAGGTTTACAGGCGAGTCAGGAGTAAAGTAGTCAGCGACAAAATTTGCCGCGCGGGAGTCTGCAGAAAAAAAGTCAAACACTGCTCGGTAAGCTTGACTGTTGTTAAGGAGCCCTGGTGAGGCGCCGTTCACAATGTAAATGCGGCTTTTAAATTTCTCGGCAATGGAATTCACAGTCTTTGCTACCTGTGGACTTGATACGTGAACCAAAACTATGCCTTTGGGGTTTTTGGTCAGTAGAGATTCAATATTAGTCTTCTTTAGCTGGCTTAAAGCGTAGGGTGTAAAGCGTCGCCGATAGACTTTTCTAAAATTGTCGTGAAAGGCGGGACGAGAGGAATAGACATGTAAAGAGGAGTATTGAACGCTCGTCTTCTTGATTCCTATTCGTTGAATGTTTCTGGCGTAGAGCTTTTCTAAGACCTTAGCTGAGATGTCAGTGACCGCATTACTTCTTACCAGACTTTTAAAAACACTTAGTTTAGGGGAAGGCACATTTTCGAAAAGACCAAGCTCAGCTTTAGCAAGTAAAATTCTTTCGACAGACTCATCAATACGCTTTTCAGAAAGGCGCCCGCTTTTTACGGCGTTGATCACCGACGTATGAGATATCTTCTGAGCTTTCCTATTCCACGCGATCATAATCATGTCGGCGCCCGCCTCAAGTGCACGTACTGCCCGATCATTTAAAGGCTCGTTTGTGCCAGCTCCCTTCATTTCAATATCATCAGTAACGATTATGCCGCGAAAGTTTAAATCGCCACGAAGAATTTTTTGGAGGAACACTTTCGAAAATGTCGCGGGTGTGTTGGTTGGATCAATCTTTGGAAAAGCGATATGAGCCACCATCACGGCCTCTGGTAAAATGTGTTGGTGAACTTGTCTGTAGGGTTTTAAATCATTTTCCCAAATTTCCTCGTAGGTGTTGTTGCGAATAGGAGTCATGAGGTGAGAGTCAACGAAATCAGCGCCGTGACCTGGAAAATGTTTAAGCGTGGGAATGATGCCTGAAAATTTCAAGCCTGTGGAAAAAGCTGAGGACATCTCTTCGACCACTTCTTTGTTGGCGCTAAAGGTGCGGTTGCCAATAAAAGAATTTTTATTTCCAACTAAGTCGACGACGGGAGCTAAATTCATATTAAAACCAAGCGACTTCAAAATTAATCCCGTGTAGTAACCCATACGCGTTGTGATATCGCTATCACGGGCTTCACCAATAGACATCGCACTGAGCATCGGGGGATTTAATTTAATTCGACTGACGACGCCACCCTCTTGGTCGACGCTCACCAAAAGGGGGATTCCGTACTTTTCTTTGGCGGCAATCTGCGCCTGATAGGTAAGACGAGCTGTTTGCCTTGGCGTTTGAATATTGCGGCCAAAAAATATCAAACCACCTGGTTTTATTTCGCTGATAGTTTTACCAATGCCCGCTTCGAGCGACTGACCTTGAAAACCGAGAAGAAATAATTGGCCGACTTTTTCGTCGAGATTCATTTTAGCCATCACCTCTCTAACTTTTGTCGAGGAACTATCTGAGCCTAAAGCTTGCCCTCGTGAGGTGAAAACAAGAGATGAACCTAGGATAAAGGCCAAAAATAATTTCATAGTAAGCTCCCGTTAATTTTATCACAGTCTGTTTTGAAATAATCATTTATACTTACAGGTGTAAGTGAAATGAAACTAAGGTCGTGGTTAAAGGGAAGATGCACATATTTTTGCAAGTTCTGTTAATGATGCTTTCAGTTATTCCTGCCTTTGCGCAGGAACCAGAAAACGACGATTTCGTTGAAGTTGAATACATTAATTTTAATATCGCGGAAAATCCCCTCGACAGAATTCCCTCTTATCGTGATCGCCGCTTTGAGTACGGTTCGCTCTTTTCAGTTTCTTACAACCAATTTATTCCAAGAAATTATGATCCCCAATACTCGGCGTCCTCTTATTCCGATGTCTATGAGGATCTAGCGGTAGGATC
>CAYPZY010000349.1:0-3623 GCA_964415155.1 uncultured Bdellovibrionales bacterium | reverse complement strand
AGTCATGATAATAACAGGAATATTGAGTTTCAGACGGTTAACCTCGTCCATAAACTCTACTCCACTCATTTTAGGTAATCTTAGGTCGCTAAGGATAAGATGGCACTTAAGGCTCTTTAGTTTTTCAAGAGCTACTTCCGCGCTGGAAAAGCAATAACACTCATAACCTTTTTCTCTGAAGTAACGTTCAACCACGGCCGATAGCGAAGTATCATCATCAACGATACATATTGAGTAAGAAGCTCCCGGCTTATCATTGGAAACAGAAGGAAGGTAGGGATTTGTAAAAGGTGCCTTAACATCATAGTCCGTATTCTGTTGCATATAATTGTCCCTAAAATTTAATTGTGATTAATTGACCCTTGATTGCGAGAGAAAATTAATGTAGCGCCGAATTTTTGTCATTAAAAAAAAATTTAATTTTCATTGGGGCAAAAATACCTAAACGGTAAACAGAAATTCCCCAAAAAATTTTTCTTTCACCGTCAAACTACAATTAACTCAAATTTAACTTTTACAAAGCAAACTTCATTGTTGATTTAGTCTTCCAATTGATAAATTATCTCGGCTCGGGGGTAGTGCCTGTGGAGCATGTAACTAACAAAAAAATCTTACTTGTAGAAGATGATGTGGATATACAGTATCTCATGAAACAACTACTTGAAAGCGAAGGCTACGACGTCAATTGCGCGGCCAACGGCAAGGAAGCGCTTGAAAAGCTTCGTGACAACAGTTACGACCCTAACCTCATAATTCTTGATCTGCTTATGCCCATCATGGATGGATATCAGTTTTGCCAAGAACAAATTAAGGATGATCGACTGGCACAGATTCCACTAATTGTAATGAGCGCAGAACGTGATATTCGCGGTATAAAAACGGCAATAAGAGCTACTGATTATATTAAGAAACCGCTCGATATAGATACACTTCTTACTTCCGTAGAAAAGATTTCTAAGCGGCCACACTTAAAGATTCACAACTGATTAATTACAGTATTTTTTGATCCAACCAACAAGAACGTCTAGGTCGATTGGTTTCTTCATAATTCCTTGAGATTTTACTTCGCCGGCTTTGCTATCGGTTGCTGCCGTAATAACAACAACTGGAATGTTGCAGATATTGGAATCGTTATTTTTTACTTCCAAAAATTGCCAGCCATTCATTACGGGCATCATCAGATCAAGCAGAATTAAACTTGGAGTAACAGAATTCGAAAGAATTCCTAACGCCTCTTTGCCGTTAGCGGCGACGTGCGCCTCAAAACCTTCAAGCTCGATCGCTTCCTTAAGAAGTGATCGAATCTCCTGATCGTCTTCAACTATTAAAACACTTTTATTGCCCATACTCGGCCGCCAGTTTCGATTCAAATCTAGAAAAAATCAACTAATTTCACGCCCTCTACAATCGAAAATCTTTTTAACGAAATCTTAAGGCACTTTCTGTCGGCGAGAAACTGAATTATAGATTGGAAATCCCAGTAAAATTAATACTAATGCTGCCACAAGCTGCTTCGGTTCAGAGAGCAATGTAATTATAACAAGAGAAATGCAAAAAATAAGGTAAATAAAAACTATAGGGGTCCAAACTCGAAAACCGCCATAGTTTGGGTCCATTTGGCGCAACTTAAATAATCCCAGAGCTCCTAACCCATAAAAAAAGAAAGAAGCAAACACCAACCTATTGGTAAGTTCGTCAAAGCTACCCGTTAAAACTAAAATGGAAGCCCACAATGCTTGCGCCCAAAGGGAAAAGCTGGGCGTTTTAAATTTTGAGTGTAACTTTCCCAAAGCCAAAAAAAATAGTCGCTCTTGTGCCATGGCGTAATAGATTCTTGCCGATGACAGGATAGAACCATTTGTCGCACCCAAGGTAGATAAAACAATAAGTGCTGTAACTATAACAGAAAGCGTCGGTAACAATTGCTTGGTCATTTCGACTGCGAAAATGGAATTGGGAATTTTAGAAATCTGCAATATTGCGTCGAGAGGAAGCGATAGGAAGAAAGCCGTATTGATAAGAAGATACAGAAAAATGACGAGCACCACACCGCAAATAAGAGCTCGAGGAACCGTTTTTCTTGGTTGCGCAACTTCACCCGCGATGTAGCCAATATTATTAATCCCATCATAAGCCCAAAAGGCACTTAGCAAGGCCGCATAAAATGCCTTAATTGAAAAACCAGAAAGCCCGTTTACCTGCATTAAGGTCGGTAACTGTAGATGTGAAGAAATCGAAATACTGGCGAAGCCAAGGGCGACTACACCGAATATTTTAATAACCGTTAAAACATTTTCTAAAGCAGCACCAAAAATTATCCCAAAATGATTTAGAGAGCTCAGCGCAAGAATCGTAACAATGGCAATGCTCTTTAAGTTCATTTCGAGAGGTGGAACTCCCAACAGCTGACAAAGTGATTCAGCAAAAACAAAAGCAATAGAAGCAATTGAGCCCGACTGGATGATCGAAAAGCAAGACCACCCGTAGATAAATCCCACTCCCGGTCCATAGAGTACGCGCAAGTAGTGGTAAAGACCGCCCGTCTGTGCGATATGACCAGCAATCTCGGCGTAAACGAATCCTCCAAACAGAGTAATAATTCCCGCCACCAACCAACAGAGCAGAACAAGCACCGGTGACTGAAGCTGGAGGGTCATTGGGGCGATCTTTTTAAAGATGCCAGAACCAATAATCGAACCAACCACAATCATAGTGGCCGAAAAGAACTTTAGATCACGTTTCATTTCTATCTAGCTTAGACTTCAGGCCAGTAAAAATCTACTTGAAAAGTGCTGCTATTAAAGGAAACTGAGAAAGAGGTGAAATGAAGATATTAGTTCTTGATGTCGATCAAGCACACAATAAAAAAATTTCTCTTATCCTCGGATCAGCACCTGATACGCAACTAGTCTTTTTTTCACAGCCAGAATCAATTATTGAAATCTTAAATGGCAATCCCGTTGCCGAACAAAAAAAAAATGAAATTCAAAAATTAATGGCAGACTCAAAAGCCATCTTACAAAAAGTTTCTGATACCATAATCAACGCCCAAAAAAAGAAACAGGATAAACAGGAAATATTAAAACAAGCTGTGGCAAGCAAAGACCAAGCCAATCAGTCGGCCCTAGAAAAAGAGATTAGCGAAATCACGAACCAGATCACTAAAGAAAGTGAGCTGAAAACAAAAATTGAAACGACGCTGGCGGGCCAACAGAAATCTTTAGATGAAATTTTGAAAACAACAATCAGCGAAGACCAAAAGAAGTGCCATCTCATCATGGCTGATCGCAGCTTTTTGGGAAACAAACCCGCTACTTGGGTCCAAGAATTTAGGGATAAAATTACTTATCCAGACAACAAAGAAATTCCGCTCATTGTTATGGGTTATAACGAGACGCTGGACCATATTCGCGAGACTATCGCGCCTGGAGTAAATGACTATTTCGTAAAACCGGTTGATGCTCTGTTATTAAAACATAACGCATATAAAATTGCCGGCAAAAAACTCGACTCAGACGAAAAAACGTATGAGTTACCTACGAAAGCACCTATCAAGCTCCTGCAAATTGCTACCGTTATTAAGATGAGTGAATTTGAAATGGACGTACAGACACGCCTGCAAT
>CAYPZY010000348.1:0-3625 GCA_964415155.1 uncultured Bdellovibrionales bacterium | reverse complement strand
GTCGAAGGCGAGGTGGACACGCGCGAAGTGGTGGAACTCCCACGTCTTGTCGAAGACACGCGCGACTTCAGAGGCCGTCTCGAGATTTTGAGCGCCGCAAGTCCACATAAAATTCAACGATTGAGATTTGCTTATTGGGCAAAATCTTGATTCGGCGGTGTACAAGAACGGAGTCAAACTCTGCAAAAATATTAATATGGAAAACCAATCTACGGAATTCAGAACCGCGCCCAAAAAAATCCTCCTACCTAAAAGCCCATCCAGTAAACGAAAAAGTCCTCCCTCCAAAAAGCTCTACCCACCTCCATAACTCCATAACTCCTACTCTCTTTACCCACCTACTGCCTGCAAAAAAACCCAAACACTCCCCTTTAGAAAATCGCCCTCGGTGCGACACCAAACCAGGCCAATCCACACGCCGAATCCTTAACAATTCGGCGTTGTGGTTTGGCGAGCGAAGAAAGATAAAAGAGACACGACCCATTCACAGAAACACGCAGAAACCCCTTTTGACTTTGCCGATCCACTAACCGCAAGTACGCATCCCGATCCAGCGGCGGCAACTGCGCAAGTTTGCCGATCACCTTCACGACACCGCTGACAATCGTCTTTACAGATGAAAATATCCTGCTCCATTCTCCCTTTGAGAGAGTGGTTTAAGAGGCGGAAACTAGAGCCGATTCTCATGATGAGACACGGCCTGGAGATTGCAAATTTAACAGAGCATGGAATACAAAAATTATCTCTTTAGAACATCGATGGCAGTCAGTGCAATATTGGCTTTGGCTGCATTTTTGGCGTCATTGGACCCAAAATTGAGTCGCGAGATTAAGAACCAATTTAAACCCAACGAAAGAGAAATATTATCTTCGACGTCGGGACCAGTGATGACAACTGATTCAGAAGTGACAGTGGTAAAAGTGAAAACTCGCGAAGGTATTTTTATTGAGATTTATAGAAATGAAAATGGCAATTTTGCACTGATCAAAAGATTAGAAATGGGAGTGAAAGACGCCTATTTCAATTTTAATGGGCAGGCATCGAATTTGGCTCTTGATGATATTGATGGTGATAAAACCAAAGAAATTTTGGTACCGATGTACGATGAGAATTTGGTAGCGCATTTGACGGTACTCAAATACGACTCTTCCAGCAAAGAGTTCATTAGACTTTAATTCCAACCCCGCGCGACCCAAAGATCGCGCCAACTGCGCCAATCAAAACCCACACCAAACCAAAAGCGCCACCGCCAGGCCACAACAACCACCGTCTAAGAACCACCACAACATCAGCGAAGGATTCAAAAGCTCCATCGCAACCCCAAACAAGAAATTAGACTATACTAAGATCGAGTTTCAACTTGAGATGGTGTCTCATTTTACCGATTCGTAATTGATGACATCCTTAGAGCATCAACGAGAAAAACCAGAACGGGCACAAAAAGATGAGGTGATCTTTTATCCGCATCAGCTCACCAATACGCTGTCGCGGTTAAAAGCAAAGCTTTTGCTGACGTTTATTGGTCTTTGCTTTTTAAGCATCATCTACGTTTTTGTTACCAACGAAGAAACCTTTGTTGCTCGCAACGAGCTCAAAATAAAAATGCCCACAGTTTTTAAAGACACATCCGCTGTGGACAAAGCTCCTCTAGATTACATTATGCCACTATGGGAGTTTACGAAGACTTATGACTTTCAGGAACAGCTCGCGAAAAACCTCCTAGCCATTAACCTGCCACTGAGGGGACTGGGCGTTACCACTCCAAAAAATAAACTGGTGAAGACAAAAAATCATAATTTAGAAAATGAGTGGCAAGTTTTTCAGGCGAGACTACGTGACGTCATTAAGTTTGAACCAGATTTGGAAAACAGCAACATCGTGATCGAGGTCGAAGCGCGGACCCAACAAATAGCGAGAGCCACAGCGTTATTGGCGAGTCATACCTTGAGCAAGACTATCGAGAAAAAGATTTATGATAAAACTGAAAAACTAAAGGAGTATCTGCAAGAACAGATCGTTCTTAAGCAAAACTCATTGGAAGTACAACTTTCGATGGGGCGGATAAGTGAAAGCAAAGAAACAAAAACTAACATCGAATCATTAAATCATAAACTGCAAGAGATTTATAGTTACGAAGCTAAAGCAAAAGTAGAAATGGTTTTTAAACCCAACATCACTATTTCTGCCAAACGTTCGGCATTAGCGATTCGGGCCGCGATGGCCACCATGCTAAGCCTAGGTATCACGCTCTTCATCTTGTTTTTGGCAAGCACATTGCTTTACAAAATTCAATCGCCCCAAGATTTTGCCGGCGTTTATCCGTTGGGCGCAATTCCTGTTCTACAAAATTCAAATCCACTATTCACCACCGAACTTGGTAGCAATGACAATGCCTGCGAAAGTTTGCAATCCATAATGCGACGTTTGACTCATAGGATGTCGAGAGGAACTCTATTGATCACCGGTCCCGCTATGTCCTGTGGTAAATCCTCTTTTGCATCAAATCTTGCTTTGATGCTCAGTCAAAATGGAAAAAAAGTACTTCTCGTTGATTTAGATTTACGCTTACCACAAGTTAAAAATATTTTTCATATTTCGGAAAACTCTGCGTCCGCAGATTTTGTTTTAAGCGCGGAAAAACCTTCATTGCCATTTTTTAGTCCAAATCCCAATCTTGATATTTTACCAGCTAAAAAAGTTGCTGATCCCTTACAGGCTTTGGAATCGCGCAACTTACGGCAGTTTTTAAAAGATTGCTTTCACTACGACTACATTATCATTGATAGTCCGCCGATTCTTGAGACCGCAGACGCTGCAATTTTAGCTGCCTATTCAGACGCTGCGATTGTTGTTCTGGGTTACAATCTGCATACCCCCAAGGAACTGCATGAAACTGTGACTGCGCTAAAGACCGGGGCAGACATAAATCTATTCGGTGTGATGAACTTCTATCCGTACCATCGTAGTGAATGGCCAACTAATGTGATCGATTTTACGCAAATTAAATCGCAAAAAAACGCTGACAAAAATTTCAAAAATTCTCCCTCGACAAAGGTCATTAAATCGGTCAGGAGTTAAAGTAGTTTCCCGAGTCATTTGATATACTTAAAGGAATGAAAAAGCGGGTTAAGGATAACCTAAGTCATTGGATTTTTTTGTTGGTGACATTGGTGACGCTGATGCCATTCAATGGCTTTGCTGATCACACGCCAGAAACAACCGGCGGCCCCATCGACTTTACTAACGCAAGTAAAAATCTTGCTGAACTTTTTATCTTGGCGACCAGCCACGAGTCGGTTACTTCAACAGAAGATTTTGGTAAGATGTGGGGAACCTATAGCGAAAAATCCGCGTGGGAAGAATCCTACGCGTGGGAATTTGGCGCCTCGCTGCTCACCATTCCTTTTAACACGACAATTCGCAATTCCTTTCACACCTTCGACATAGCCGATAGTGATCTTCCATCGTACTTATACATTCCGCGCTTTCACGCCAACAAAGCCTTCTCCAAAAATCTTGCCTTCGGCGGCAGTGCTCTGTATTCGCCAGATATCGCTCTTTACGGTGTTGGGATAAATCTCACCTACACATTCTGGTCGACCGATTCCTTCTACACTGGCTTACT
>CAYPZY010000347.1:0-3628 GCA_964415155.1 uncultured Bdellovibrionales bacterium | reverse complement strand
GTCGTTAATGGTGTCAAGGGGAGCGCTGACTGCAACTTTACTTTCCTCTGAGACGGATAAAAAACCGCGACTTATGAGAGTTTCCAACATTTGCTGAATTTCTCCGGCGGCGACTGGAAATTGAAGATGGTCGGCAATCCAGTTGCTGTCCAATTTGAAGTTGGGAATTTTAACCATTTGGCGAATGGCCAAGGAATACCATTTGGAGATCAAAGCAAACGCCTCGCTATCGATTTCTTTTTTCGGGCGCGTTTTCACATTGAGCTTGCCTAGGCTTTCTAAAACTTGCAGCCGCAAAACCGATTCCTCTTTTACCTTTTCCATTTGAATCATGCTGCGGAAATAGCGACTTTCACTGTCGTTAAACTTAAAATAGGTAACCAACTGACCAATGAGTCGTGGCCCAGGATGGCGTTGACCACGAATAATCTTAGTAAGGGTAGAAGCGTCCTTGGAATTTAATCGTTTTGCCCATTCTCCGTAACTAAAGCGAGGATTGGATTTTTTTTCCTGGGCAAAATAGGTGGCTAAAAAGATGCGGTAATTGGTGAATCCAATCACCGATAGCTCTTCAAGATTCATTTCGGGGAGAGTTTGAACGTCTTCCATAATTTATTGGCCAATTATCAACCAGGTGTAGTCCGATTTCAAATGAGTTGTGGTTTTGAGAAAAAAATACCACAGATCTTCTAAATAAATCCGATTTAATAGTTATAGTTGGCTACAATTTTTTGGCACTAGGTTTTGCGAGCTTCGAGATAAAGTGCAATGTATTGATAGCCTGAGATCACACTTAGGCCCACACTGAACCACAGGCCGACATATCCGATCCATTGAAATGGAACTCCCATGATCGGCTGATTATAGATGATAAAGGGAATACAGGACATTTGCAGGCCCGTTTTCCATTTGCCAAATGCTTTTGCGGCAATAACAAGATTATCAGCGGCAGCAGCAGCGCGAATCGCGCCAATAATGAGATCGCGACTCAATAAGAGGCTCACCATCACTGGATCAATATGGCGAAGAGGCAAAAGCATAATCAGGGTTACGCTCACTAAAATTTTATCGGCAACAGGATCCATCAAACGCCCAAAATTGGATTCTACTTTATATTTTCTCGCAAAGTAACCATCGTAATAGTCGGTAATTGCACCAACGATAAATAATAATGCGGCGACAATGGCACTCAAGGCGCCGGGAAAGGAAACGCAAAGGGCGATGAAAGGCGTTAACAAAATACGGGACCACGTGATGTACATGGGAAGATTGCGTTGAAATTTAGTTGGATTAGTCATCTAAAAACCTTTACGTCATTGACTGCATGTCTTAGCATAAATTTATGGTATTTTTGCTGGCATTACTAGAGCTATTTTTCATTTCGACAACGTGGTCAGACAATTCGCTCTTCTGGAAAAGCAACCCTGAGTTAATGCGTAAGATGATCGACGACCGCTACATTGTGGTTTCGGTCACTCACAGCAAGCCCAAAGAAAAGGGGCAAAAATATAGTTTTAGTTTTAAAAGTGCCGGCATAATGAATATTTCAAAAAAGTTTGGTGAAAAAAGCATTCAAGAGTATCACAAGTTGCCTGAAATCATAAATTACATAAAGGAAACCAAATTTGATAAAGGCAAATCTGAACTGTATTTTTACGGAGAAGCCTACAAATACATCGTTAAAATGTGGTTAGAGCTAAAACCTAAACAAGTGGGCGACGATTTTGAGATTGATTGGCAAGTGGTGCGTGGTCATTTAACGGGCATGAACGGCAAGATTCGCTTAGAAGACCACGAGCGTCGAACGGAAATCAGTTTGACTGGAACTTATGAGGCAACAAGCTTACCATTACCGGCAATATTACTGGATTTTGGCTTAGAAATTGTGTTTCAACAAGTGGCAAAGAAAATTAGGAATTATTTAGAGACCGGTTATAAGAAGGAGACCGCGAGTGACCATTGATAATTCGAACTTCAATAGACGTCGCTTTCCGCGGATTGTGCTCCCGAAAGACCACAATGACCTACGCCAGATTATCGGAATCGATGCTAAGATTCGTACCGGTGAAAGAGTTCCTGTTTTGGATTTAAGTTATGGCGGTGCCGCTCTGTTGCTCAAGGATCCCGTGCTAAAGGAAAAAGTGGGTAGCAGCCTTGACTTGCAACTTATTTTTAATGGCAGCACGCACGTTCCTATTACCGCTGAAGTCGTGAGGAATTCGGCGGCGGCCACTGGCGTTCGTTTTTTCAATATGCCTGCTGAAGCACGTCTTGAGTTTGATCGTTTTTTAAATGATCAAATGTTAGGTCTTAACACCCACCAAGTGAGACCGGAACTACTGACCAATTCCAATCGCGGAGATGGTTTGACATGTTGGTATCATGGACCTAAAGACACCAACATTTTTATTTGGCAGAAGCATGCTCAGATTGAGCGAGCGGTGATTGAATTAGACTATCAGGTCCTCGAGTATATCCAGGGTGAGTTAGCGTTTGGGCAGGCCCCCATGGACTCTGAGTTTTTTGTCGATGGTTATTCCGCCTATTTAGAAAAAGCAACTCTGGCCAACAACGTGAAGTACTCACAAATCGACCTCATTAAGCGAGCAATCAGTGTGCTTAGTCAAATTCCCAAAAAAAGTAGCGAAGTTTCCTGGTTGGTGGATATCCTCTTAGGAAAGCTGAAATAGCGTCAATGAACTCCATGTTTTGCTACTCTCGACCTGTTGCCTACTATGAAACTGATGCCATGGGCGTCGTTCATCACTCCAATTACATCCGCATGTTTGAAGATGCCAGAGTGGCGTGGCTTCGTGACAGAAAGCTGGATCAAATTCACACCCCCCATGGCGATCTGGTATTCGCCGTTGTTAAAACTAACTGTGAATTTCTGAAACCCCTCCGTTTTGGCGACGTTGTTAATATTCATTTACAAGTTCAAAACGAACGAGCAAAGATACATTTTAAGTATTTAATAAAGTCGAAGGATACCGTAGTTGCTCATGGCGATACTCTGCATGTGGCAATTGATAGAGACTTCAAAATCAGTAAGCCGCCAATTTTATTATTGGATGTCTTAAAGGAGGAACCGTGGACCGAAATTTGGCCTTAGAATTTGTGCGCATAACAGAAGCTGCTGCTTTAGCCTGTTCGCGTTGGATGGGAAGAGGCGATGAAAAGAAGGCTGATCAGGCCGCGGTCGATGCGATGAGAAAAGCGTTCGATACAGTGAGAATTGATGGCACCGTCGTCATCGGTGAGGGTGAGCGCGATGAAGCTCCCATGCTTTACATTGGCGAAAAAGTCGGGATTCGCGATGGCAAGCCAGTCGAGGTTGATATTGCCCTAGATCCACTGGAAGGAACGACCATTTGTGCTAAGGGAACAGTTGGTGCTATTTCAGTCATCGCCATTGCCCAAAAAGGAAATTTCCTGCACGCGCCAGATGTTTATATGGACAAAATCGCCGTGGGTCCTAAAGCTGTAGGTTGTATTAGTATCGATCAAACACCGACAACCAACATTCGAGCCGTGGCAAAAGCGCTGCGAAAAGAGATTTCCGAGGTTACGGTGATCATTTTGGATCGCCCGCGCCATGAAGAACTTATTCGTGAAGTACGTAGTACTG
>CAYPZY010000346.1:0-3652 GCA_964415155.1 uncultured Bdellovibrionales bacterium | reverse complement strand
GAGGCAGGAATACGTTTTGTGCTTTCTTTAGAGCTAAAAATTGCACCATTTTCGTCGTCAGAGACCCAAATACTGTAGTCACCACTACTACCGGGAGCTTTCCGCAAAAGATTTTCAAAATTTTGCTTAATGCGTTTGTATTCGGTGGGGGTATCTGCGAAAGAAATGTTGAATGCGAAAATGGTGAGGAAAAAATATTTCATCTAATTATTTTAGTATTGTGAAATCATAGGTTCAATGTTATTGCATTGCAGAACTTCTTCTAAAGGAAATTATTTTAGATATGAGTGAAAATTGGACTCGACCGAAAGTTCTTGCCCTTGATTTCCCAATCACCACAGTAAAGTACCTGGCTGAACAATTAGAACGCGAAATTGAATTTTATTTTTGTAGCGAATATGATCAGGCAATTAATTATCTTCAGGAGAACCCCGACACCGCCGCCGTTATTTGTGGCGACAAAGTCAATGAGTCGAGCTCCGTCGAGTTTTTTAACCATCTAAAGTTAATACTTCCCAATGCCGCTCGCGGTTGGATCACCGAGAATATCCAGCTTACTGACATTTTACCTTTGCAAAAGTCTGAACTTGTAAACCAAGTTATGCCAGCGCAAATGCCTTTGGAGCAGCTAGCTTTAAGAGTTTTAGAGTTAGTGCAAGTGGGAAGAATGAAATGGCAGTTGCAGGAAATTGAAAAAATCGCCATTACCGACCCTGTCACAGGTCTACCTAACAGCCGCTTCTTTCAGAGTTCTCATGAGGTTTTGCTCGACAAATCTCTTCCCGATAAAAAGCCGTTTAGTTTATTTATTATCGATATTGACCAATTTAAGAATTTTAATGAGAGCTTTGGTTACGGCGAGGGCGACAAGTTGTTAGGCGCCATCGGCGAACGAATTCGCAAACTCATTCCTGACAATCTAAGCATTTTCCGTCTCGGTAGCGACGAATTTGCCATCTTGAAGAGCGATATTTCGCTCAATGATTCTCATGAATTTGCCGAGCGTATTCGCCAAGGATTTGAACAGTATCCCTTTTTAGGCCCCTATCGACGCCATGCTTACGTTACGGTTAGCGTCGGTATTGCACATTTTCCTGATCACGGTCTAGCTTATCCCGAAATAATGACTGCAGCCAAGGCAGCTTTAAACCAAGCTAAAAGGCGAGGCCGTAATCAGACTGTAGTCTCGCATCTCTGTTAATTCTTAGATCCCAGTTGGAAGCTCACCGTTTCGAATTTATAATATTATTTATGGTGATGTTATAAGACAACTTTCCTAAGGGATTACCTTGAAAAAAAAAGATTGGTTCATCGTCTTAACTCCACTTTTTCTATGTTGGGGTTTAGATAGAGTCACAAAAATTTGGGCACACACTCTCACACAGATTTACTATCATGGCCCTTTCATTATTGCTTTCAAAAAAAATCCCGGTGTAATGCTTGGATTGTTTTCGGATTTACCGGCGATCATTCGTGTCGTTTGTTTATCCACTGGTGGCGCCTTTTTATTATTTTCTTTCGTAATCGTGCAATACCTTTTACCAATCAAATCGTTGATCTTGCGAGCCGGACTCTCGATTCTATTGGGTGGTATTTTAGGAAATGTCACCGATCGCATCGTTTGGGGATATGTCGTTGATTTTCTAGTTATTGGAAATGAGAAAGTCTCAACAGCCGTGTTTAATGTGGCAGACGCTGTTCAATGGATTGCTTATTTTATGATATGCTATTCGTTAATTCGTGAGAGTGAAATTCTTTGGCCGGAAAACAATCAGAGAAATTCTCTTTGGATCAATCCGAAGTACCAGATTAAATATTGTCTTATTTTAATCGGTGCTGGTCTTGGTTTTTCTGTCATTAGTGGTACCTTCTCTTACACATTTTTGAAAGTAGCTCTTACCGATTGGAACACGCGCGCCAGTTCAAGCGTGAACCACCTATTGATGTCTTTCGTGCTTACCTTCACGATCGTCAGTTTTATATTTTCTTTAATGCTGCTTCTATTAGGGAGACGACTTTCCCACCGAACTGTCGGGCCCGTTTTTGCTTTTGAAAAGTTTATGGACGATCTCTTAAAGGGCAAGCCTCGCAAATTAAAACTCCGCTCAGGTGACGAGTTTATTCACCTTGAGGAACTCGCCAATAAAATTCGCCAACGCTTTGAAGACTTAGATAGTAAACGCGAACAAGCGAAAATTGAAAAATCGGTTTAATCGAAAGCAGCCCTGATTTTACCCAAATAAAATCTTTTACTCTGGCTATCGCCATCGTCGCAAGCGACCAGGAAATCACCGTCTGGGCTTCTCACTATCCCTTTGGGCCACACAGTTCTGTCACCTTTAAGGCTGCCACCTTGATATTGAATTTTTACAGTCTTCTTTTTCTCAATACCATTGATTAAAACTTTTCCCACCTCTGAGCGAAGTAACGCCTGAAGTGAAAAATTTCGCCAGAAAAGGGACTTCTCTTGCAGTGTTAGAATTTCCTCTAGAGTTGTTTCCTCGCCCATTCGTTGCAAACAAACAATCAAAAGACTGAGACACGCTTTTGCGTCGTCGAGCGCGCGATGCGCAGTTCCCTGCTGAAGTCCTAAGTGCTTAATGAGCGTTTGCAGTTTATGATTTTCACAGTCCGTAATGATTTTACGGGAAATCAGACTTGAGCATAAAGCCGGTTCCTCGGGCAATGTCAGCTGTGCCTTTTCAAATTCGTGCGCTAAAAAACCCATATCGAAAGGACTATGGTGACCCACAACAACCGCACCATCTATGAATTCTCTAAACTCATTAATCTTTTCCTTTATAGATGGCGCTGTCGCTACCATTTCATTGGTGATACCGTGAATTCCAATGATAAAATCACCAATAGGTTGAGTCGGTTTAATGAGCGTTTGAAGTTCTCCAACTACTTCGCCATTTTCCCAGCGAACGGCCGCAATTTCGCAAATCTCGGAATCGAGCGGATAAGCGCCTGTAGTTTCAGTGTCTACCGAAACGATAGTTAGTTCTGGCCATGGCTGATTGAGAATCATCCTATTTTTATAGTTGGTAATTGGATAAAGAGCGAGTTGGTTTGTAACGCCGACGCGGGGTTTCTCGTGGTTATTCGAGTTGGTAAGCGCGAAGAGGAGGCGTGAAGTCGATGAATTCCACAGTTTTAAGTTTAGGAACCACGACCTTATCGCACGTTTTTATAAGTTTGATAACGATTTCACCGTCTCCGCTTCTAGAGTCATCTCTTTTTAAGCAAGTAATGCTATCGAACCAACTGAGGTAATCGATCTTTTTTCCTTGGCGATCAAATATGGTGAGTGTAGCGAAATGGTTTTTGATATCTTCAGAGATTGCGGAGTTTGAGGAGTTTGAAGAGTCCAAGCCGTAAGGAATAGCGCGCACACGCATCGCTCTAATTTTATCTGGATCGGGAATATCTTCTGTGCGGAAGAATTCAGTCTCTTCCTTCAAATTTCCGAAAAATATAGCTCCCACCTGCATGAGGTCACCTATCTTTTGCATGATCACATCAATTTGTGGAGCGTAGGAAAGAGCGCCATAAACATCGGTCACAAAATCAAATCGACCTAACTCGTCGACAGAATATTCTTCGATAAATTTTCCAGTCAAATATTTTAGCCTACCATTTGGCCTTTGAG
>CAYPZY010000345.1:0-3652 GCA_964415155.1 uncultured Bdellovibrionales bacterium | reverse complement strand
TCATGCCTCATTGAATTTTTAACGCATTACATTCCACCATCAACCGTGGAGAACCTGAATTCTGACATTTTCGGGTTCTTCTCGGTTCGTGGTGGGTAACTTTAAAAAATCAACTAAACACAAGTTGCCGAGGGAAGGGGCCTTATAGTAACGTCACAGTTGATTTCTATAATGGCTTTTCAACAAGTGCCGGCCCCGCTACCTGCTTAGATGACAAAATTGCAGATTATATACTGGCGACAAAAAAGCGCCTAAGGCCGTTCTTGTAAAAATACCGTCGTGGGGACAACCCAATTATTACAACCTTGAAAAAGGCCAGCGCTATTATGGCGATCCAAAAAAACCAAAAGAAATTATTGTCGAAAAGTTATTTGAGAGAGCTCTAATGGTCAGGATTGTTGATTGGCCGACTTACTTTAATGATGTTACCGGAAAGGAAAAAGTCACTCTTGAGCGGGTAGTATTCGAGTGCCGATCTCTACCGACCTATTATTCAAGTCCATGCCAATCCAAAGGTGTCGAGGAAGATTCAAAGAGTCCAGATATCAAATTAGCAAACGATATCATCACGGGCCGGATCGCGCCTCTCAGTAAAGAGCAAATTGCAGATGAGATCGTTCAACGCATCCGCGCTCTTGCTAACGAACCCGGGTCGGAAGTAGAACTGTTTGAAGAGTTACTGAAAATCAGTAAATAGTGCCCATTTGAAAATCGATGCACTTGCTTTCGATGATGTGTGATAAGACGAAGTCGAAGCAACTCAGCGAACGGAAATATAAAGATGATCTAAATAGTGGGCTGGGTCGCTGGTAAAACCAATGGCATTTCCAAAACCATCCCAAGTTTCAGACCACACCCATTCGTCAAATACTGGTCCGTAGGCAAAATTGGAATAGTTGCCTGCCAGAGAAGGTGTTCCACCTTTAGGAGTAATCCACCATTTAACAACGCCATCTCGGCAAGTGGCACAGGAGCTGGCTTTCATATAGACTTCGATGCGATACCAATTTCCAGGCGTAATAAAAACGTCGTTGCCATTGGCAAAACAAGCGTCGATGTCTGTGCCGCCACACTGATCTAAATTATTGCCCATTTGTGTCGTCCAATATAAACGACTCAAATTACTGCCCCTTGGCTTTTGCCATAGGAACACTCCGTTCAGTCCAGGCCCACGAATGAAAAATGTTTTATTGGCTCCGACTCCATTGGCAGTGAAATCGGGATTTGAGCGCCACCAGATTCCAACATATATCTCTTTCACTTGGGATTGGGTGTAAAAGTGGGTTTCCGATCCTCCCTGGTGAACCTGATAATCCATCATCGAGCGGTAGACGCTGGAAGGGCTCAGCGGAGCCGATGTATCCTGCACAACACTGACAGTGTGCATGGATGGTTTCGCTGGATTTAATCCTGTCGCATTGTAGGGATCAAGAAGTTTTCCATCGCAAAGGGGAGTCTCAAAACCACAATTCAGTAGCGCCCGAAAACCCGTCGGTTCATTTGGCCAAGGTGATGAAGAGGGGAGCTGGGACGGATTACCGTTACCGTTTGAAGAGTTATTTCCTGAAGAGTTATTTCCTGAAGAGTTATCTGTCGGAGAATTTGAAGAAGCCGTGTGTTCATTGCTCGCAATTTGGAATCTTGAACAGGCATTGTAAGTTGAAACGAGGAAGCCAAGTGCGAGTATAAGAAAAAGACCTTTATTAGGTTTCATTCACTGGACTCCATTTTAAAAACGTCTTCATCAAACCGGATGCGATTAAATTCCGCTGATGTAAAAGTGGTCGATTTCCCACTCCCATTGTTTGGAACAGTCGCGGCCATAGGGGTTCGTTGTTGCGTTCCAACAAGAAGCTGCTCCCTGACCGTCCCAGGTTGGAGTAATTGAAATTGAACTCCAGGCAGATTGACCGGTGTTAGCGTTGGTGTGCGACAAAATCAAAGTTCCGTCTAACCAAATTCGAACCACGCCATCTTTAGAGGAATTGGTTGATGACGATATCAACTCCATCTCCACCTTGTGATAAGTGCCGCGTGTCCAATTGCCGCTCGAGATATTTGGATACATGTTTACCCCTCCAGGGCAATCGCCATATACGGATGGAAGATGGCAATTATTAAGGACGCCGCTATTTTGATTATTGTAACCGATTCGTCCAGAAACCCATTTTGGCGGAGCAGTACCGACATCGGACAGTGTTGTGAAAAGTTCTAAAACAGATGGCGTTTCGTTATTGCGAATGAGAAAAATTTTGTTATTGCCATTGGAGTAGCCAACAAAATCTGCATTGTTTTTTATCGTTGCACCCACAAAAATGTGGCGTACCGGCGCAAAACTAATATCTAACTGGGTCCCACCATTAGAAGCATTTGGAAACATGATGTACTTGAATGAATTTGGTGGCGACACGGGCCCATTTCCTGGCTGAATTCCTCCACCGGGAATTGCTCTGGTGTTGTAAAAGTCTTGCCAACCGGGACACAAGCTACTCCAATCACAATCATTGATCTTCTTTAAGCCTGCAGGTTCGTTCGCCCATGTGCCATTGGACGGAGTTGGAGAGGGGCCTGGTTGGGGTGGTGGATTTGGATTAGGTTGTGGGGTCGGAGGTTGCGAAGCGGGCGGCGTGGTCGGGTCATCTAAAATAGAAGAGCTATCCTTTAATGTTTGAAACGATGAGTCTGCGCAGTTTTGAAAGAATAAAACAGGAAAAATTGCTCCCATAGAAATGACGAGCCAATACCTAAAATTTGTTTTCATGGCGTCCCCCAATTAAATTATACGTTGAAATCTAAAAGACAAAAAGAATTTAGAGGGAATTTATCGTTTTGAGACGCTGAAAAAAACATAGTCATTTTAGTGGGGTTTGGATGCAGCTTTTCTTGCTGATATCTGAATCCAAATGTGATTTTGGTAAACGGCTTTGAGTTCTTCTTTAATAATATGACTTAGGGCGAGGGGATTCCCGGCGACGAGTGTGAATTGACGGCGCGAACTCAAGTGCCCTAGCAGAATTGTCGAAATGTTAGAGATGAGAAACCTTTGGATGCTTTGCCTTTTTTTCATTGCGCCGGAGGTCAGTCGCGCCGATTTTAAAAAGCTTTTCAAGGCTCCGCCAGATTGGTCCCTTCGCCAACAGGCTGGATCTGGACCTTCGACGTCGCGCCTTTACCTTCTTAAATCGGGAGCTACCGTCGTCGTCACTTATCGCGGCGGTCAAAGTCCCGCGATGATACAGAAAGTAGTGGGTGCACTCAACCGCCAAAACTACCGGGTTTTAAAAGGCCGTCCTCCATCGCAGATTTGCTATGAAAAAACCGAAAGCGACCGATTTTCTCTGACATGCACTGACGACGATCAAAACTTTATTATGGCCTCGATCGCGTGGAATGCACAGGAGAAAAACCTTGCCAGAAACAGACGTTGGTTGATTGAGGCCTTTCAGTGAAAAACGTATTTTTTATTTTTTTCTTTTTTTTCGGTTCCATGGCTTTCGCAGATGGCGAAGAGTCTAATAGGGCCGCTCAGCTAGATCAGATTATTTTCGACACGAAAGTATTCAGTGATACGGATATCAATTCATCGAAGATCCTCACGAGCCTGTCTGAAAAGTTTCATAGTAATTTTGCGGTTTGGATTCGTCGAAGCATC
>CAYPZY010000344.1:0-3660 GCA_964415155.1 uncultured Bdellovibrionales bacterium | reverse complement strand
CATTTACTCTCTTTGCGACGTGATCGGCGAAATCGGGATAGTCCACAGACTCTTCGCCATGGGTACCAAGATCTTCCCAAGCGACGTCAGGAAAATGTTTTAACAGGGTCTTTTTTAATGATAGTCCCGCATGATCACAGGCTATAAAAACTTTTTTTGTCATAAACAAATCTTAAACTTTTGAAAAAATCAAACTGGCGTTAGTTCCGCCAAATCCAAAGCTATTGTTCATCACATGATCTAGCTTTTTTTCACGAGCAGTCCAAGGAACGTAATCCAAATCACAACCTTCACCTGGTTGATCAAGATTTATTGTTGGAGGGACAACACCTGTCTGCAGAGCCTTCAAACAAAAAACACTTTCTATGGACCCTGCACCACCAAGCGCGTGGCCCGTCATACTTTTCGTTGAGCTCACCCAAACTTTACTGACGTGTGATCCGAAAAGTCTTTTCACTGCTTGGCTCTCGATTTCATCGCCCATCGGTGTACTCGTTCCGTGCGCATTGACGTAACCAACTTGCTCCGGATTAAGATTGCCAGTGGCAAGAGCCATCTGCATCGCGCGAAAGGCGCCAGCACCATCTGGAGTTGGACTTGCCAGATGATAGGCATCTGAGGAAAGTCCGTAACCTGTAAGTTCACCGTAAATTTTTGCACCACGGGAACTCGCGTGCTCATAGTCTTCCAAAACTAAAACAGCACCGCCCTCCGCAATCACAAAACCATCACGGTCTTTATCAAATGGACGGCTCGCTTTAGTGGGATCTGAATTACGCGTCGATAGCGCCTTCATCGCATTAAAACCACCGACAGCAAGCCCGCAAACACAGGCTTCAACACCGCCAGCGAGCATCGCAACACAATGACCATTACGAATGAAATTCGCTGCTTCACCGATACTATGAGCTCCCGTTGCACACGCTGAAGTCACGCTATAATTTGGACCTTTGAGTCCAAACATAATACTAATTTGTCCCGACGCTAAATTGGTAATGACCGCTGGAATAAAAAACGGAGTCAATCGCGAAGGTCCGCGCTCCATTAATTTTTGATGCTGTTCCTCGATCATTGGTAAACCACCGATTCCAACACCAACAATGGCCCCTACCTGTAGAGCATTTTTTTCGTCGATCTTTAGCCCAGAATCCTCGAGCGCCATTTTGGCCGACGCCACGGCGAAATGGATGAAACGATCCATTTTCTTTTGTTCTTTTTTGGGGATAAATTTATCAGGCTCAAAATTTCGTACCTCGCCAGCGATTTTTACATCATAAGCGGCGGTATCGAACTGTGTAATTAAGCTAATCCCAGATTTTCCAGCGATAGCATTTTGCCAAGATTCATCGACAGTATTACCGAGCGGACTCAACATCCCCATGCCGGTAACGACAACTCGTCGCAAATCTTTACCTGGGCGCTTAAATACATTAGGCAAATTATTTTCCTTTACCTTCCAAATATTTAACAACGTCTTGAACGGTTTTTAGTCGTTCAGCATCTTCATCAGGAATTTCGACATCAAATTCCTCTTCCATCGCCATGATAAGTTCTACGATATCAAGACTGTCAGCACCTAAATCATCAATAAAAGATGCCTCAGGTTTAATTCGTTCAGCATCAACGCCTAATTGTTCAACGATGATATCTTTAATTTTTGGATTCACACTCGCCATTACTCTTCCTCCTACATGTACAGCCCACCGTTTACACGGAGGGTTTGTCCCGTAATATATTTTGATTCGTCACTAATTAAAAAACTCACACACGAAGCCACATCTTCCGCAGTTCCCATATTCTGCATGGGGACGGCTGACAATATCGCTTCTTTTTGCTTTTCATTTAATTGCTCAGTCATTTCAGTGACGATATAGCCAGGCGCTACACAATTGAGGCGAATACTTCGCGACGCCACTTCTTTGGCCACTGATTTAGTGAAAGCTTCGATTCCAGCTTTCGAGGCGGCATAGTTTGCTTGCCCGGGATTTCCCATTTCGCCAACTACGCTCGTCACATTTACGATGGAACCTTTTTTATTTTTTAACATTGGCTTCAAAACCGCCTTTGTACATAAAAAGGTACCACGCAAATTGGTATTAACTACTTTATCAAAAGATTCCGTTTTCATCATTAGTAGCAACATATCCTCAGTGATGCCGGCATTGTTAACAAGCGCATCCACCGGCGCCATCTTTTTTAAGACACCATCCATCGCTTGCTTCACGGATTCCTCGTTAGCAACATCCATATGGAAATGAAAATGTCCTGTGCCTGGTAATTCTTTTATCACGTCTTGTGCTTTTTTTTCATTGGAAGAATAAGAGATCGCGACCGTTGCGCCCTGTGCCGCTAAAAACTTGGCTATGCCTGCCCCAATACCGCGGCTGCCACCTGTGATAATAATATTTTTACCTTGTAAACGCGCATTCAAGGTTTTACCTGACTTTCCAGAGCTTTAATCTCGTCAATAGAGTTGATATTGAAGGATTTAAAATGCTCACTGTCAATTTTTTTCGTAAGACCAGCTAAGACCTGACCAGGCCCCGATTCTATCAAACGATTGACTCCCAAATTCTTTAACTGAGTTATGCATTGTGTCCACAACACCGGGGCAGACACTTGCTGAATCAACTTTTGCCTTAACTGGGCACCACCGGTTGTCGCTTCGGCATCAAAGTTTTGCACGACTGGCGTGTTGACATCTTTAAAAGTCAGCGAGTTAAGAATGAATTCCATTTTATTTTGTGCCGGCATCATCATTGCGCAATGAAAAGGCGCTGAAACTTTAAGTTCAATAAACTTAGAACGCTTCGCTGGTGGATTTACAACTTCTGGTTTGAAATTAGCTTTCAACCAATCAGCGATTTTTTTGTTACCACTTATGACAACTTGGCCAGGGCAATTAAAGTTTGCAGGAGAAAGTGGTTTTAAGCCAGTTTGTTCCTCTGCCCAAGCGCAGACCTTTTTAACTTGCTCATCTTCTAGTCCAAGCACCGCAAGCATAGCACCTTCACCCACGGGAACTGCTTCTTGCATGAACTGACCACGATGGCGAACGGCGGCGATTCCATCTGAAAACTTAAGAGAACCTGCGGCAACCACAGCCGCATATTCACCGATAGAATGCCCAGCAAAGGCAGAAAACTGAATTCCACATGACTCTCTTAGCGCCTGCAAGGTTGCATATGAAACTAAAAGAAGCGCTGGTTGAGTGTTTTCTGTAAGAGTTAAATCACTCTCCGGTCCTTCAAAACAAAGTTTTTTAAAATTGATTTTAATAGCGTCACTTGCTTCTTCAAAAAGAAGTCGGGTCGACTTAAAGTTTTCGAAAAGGAACTTTCCCATACCGACATGCTGACTGCCTTGACCAGGAAATACTGCTGCCCACATAGACTAATATTTCAATAAAACGCTACCCATAGTAAGGCCAGCGCCGAAAGCGGTCAGTAAAACATTGTGACCGCGTTGAATGCGGCCATCACGGATCGCTTCATCAAACGCCACGATCACTGTTGCGGCGGAAGTGTTACCCATGCGATCAACGTTGATAACTACTTTCTCTCTAGGAAATTCGAAGTATTTAGCCACCGACTCTAAGATTCGCAAATTAGCTTGATGTGGAATGAGCCACTGCACATCATCACTTGTCATATTGTTAGT
>CAYPZY010000343.1:0-3669 GCA_964415155.1 uncultured Bdellovibrionales bacterium | reverse complement strand
TAAAAATCATAGAAGAGACGATGCAGGTCAAGCGGTAAAATGAATGCTAAAACTATTAGCTCTGCTAAATTTGAGTGCTAACCCATTTGATGATGGGTTGTAAGAGCTTGCGGGTCAAAGATTTTAGGCTTTCGCTTCTCTCAATGACTTGGGCAATGTAAGGCGAAATCGCGTAGTAAACTTTGACGAAGGCGCGTCCAGCAACACTTTGTAATAAAATATCGTCGCGAAAACGTGTTAATAGCACAACATCAGCATGTAGCGGATTTTCATAGGCAGCGGTAGCGATAAAACAGCGGGCCCGTGGGGCATTACAGCGTTTAAGAAGATCAGTGAACACGTCTTTATTCTTAGCTTTGCGAGCATATGCAACCATTCGGCGAGCAATTTTACCAAAGATTGGTGTGTGTTTTGCGAAGCGAATTATAGTTTCGCACTTTTCTTTTAACTTTTCTTTATAGCTGGGATTCATGTCATAAATTTTGATCAAGTCCCAAATTACGCTACAAAAAACATCAATTTCATTATTTTTTGGGCCGCCCGATTTTTTGAGTTGCTCGGGGGTTAGTCCACCGGGCTTAGCTTCGTTGACGATTTCTACAATGCGAATGTATTTTTCAAACTCAATGGCGGCTTCGACAAAAAGCTTTTGTGAGAGGTAAGTTCGGCCTTGTTTTAAAACGTTAATTCGGCTTCTCCAAAGAGCCATTTGGTTGGCTTCGCGGGCTTTGCGCTGGGCACGTAACTTCGCGCCTTGTGAAACCATCGCACTAAACTCAGTAATACAATTGGTGCAGGCTTCGGCAGGGACCTCTTTGCCGTGACCACCCTCAGAAAGGGCGACTCTCATGCCGGCGTCGATACGAACCAGTTCATGTGCATCAGCATTACAACGAGGGCATTTTTTTGTCGCGCTTTGAGCTTCCGTAAAGACCTCCACCTAGCTTTTACTTATCGTCGGCATTCCTTGTTTTGACAATGTAGCAGCCAGATTTTAGACCTTGGTCTATAGAAGATTGAGGGGATCGATATCCAGTTGGATTTTAACGTTTTGCCCTTTTGCTAAGTCTTGCTGATGAAGATGCTGACAAAAAACATTGAGCGCGTTGGTTTTGCTGCCTTTGATTAAAAGGTGATAACGATATTGTCCTTTTAATTTCGAAAGCGGTGCTTCTGTTGGGCCGAGAATTTCAAGATTTTTAAAATCCTCATATTTGTTTTTTAGTTGAGTAGCTTTGGCCAGAAGTGTTTGCGCGTTTTTGCGCGTGTTGATTTGATCGTTACCGCGAATGCGAAAGGCAGCGAGACGACCAAATGGAGGGTAACCAAGACTTTCACGGAAACGTAGCTCCTCAGCGGCAAAACCTTCGTAATCATTTTTTTGTGCGTAGGTGAGAGCCATATGATCGGGATTGAAGGTTTGGATCACGACTTGTCCAGGGTCATCTCCTGGTTTCACGTGGCGACCGGCGCGACCGCTGACTTGTAGGACTAACTGGAAACTTCTTTCGCTGCTGCGAAAATCAGGCATGTTGAAACCGATATCTGCCAAGACAAGACCAACTAAAGTAAGCTTTTTAAAATCAAGTCCTTTAGCGATCATTTGTGTGCCAATGATGATATCGACCTCATGATTCTCGATTTTATGAATGAAGTCTTCAAGATCACCACGACTTTGAATTTCGTCGCGATCAGCGCGCGCCAGGCGGGCTTCCGGAAAAAGAAGCTGTATATCTGCTTCAATTTTTTCGGTGCCAAGACCGACAGAACGAATTTCTCCAATTTTGCAGTGAGGACAGCGTTCACTGAGATTTTCATGATAATCACAATAATGACAGAGTAGGTGCTTTTTCCCGTGAAGTGTCAGTGACAGGGAACAGTTAGGACATTCGTGACTAAAACCACAAGCAGGACAGAGCACTGCTTGCGCTGTTCCTCGCCGATTGAGAAATAATGCCGACTGATGGCGTGAATACAAATTTTCTTTTAGTTTTTGGTAGAGGGTTGGGCTTAACCAAAAGGGCAGATTGGTTTCGGCCCGTTGTTCTTTTAGTTTTTTGAGATCAATGATCTCAATGGTCGGCAGTGAGCGGTTTTCCACTCGCGATTTCATAACGTGCAGCTGATAACGTCCCATTTTAGCGTTGTTCCACGATTCCATGGAAGGTGTTGCTGACCCCAAAATAATTGGACAGTCATGAAGTTTGGCCAGCATGATTCCCGCATCTCGGGCGTGATATTTTAATTTTTCATCTTGTTTGAAGGATGTTTCATGTTCTTCGTCAATGATGATGCAACCCAAGTTTTCGAGCGGGCAAAACAGTGCCGACCGAGCTCCAACTAAAATTTGTTTTTTCTTATCGACCATCTCCCACCATTGAGTGGTTTTCTCACGTTCGGTGAGGTGAGAATGAATAACGGCCACAGAATTTCCAAAACGATTGGCAAAGCGCTGAACGAGTTGGGGGGTTAACGATATTTCTGGAACAAGAAATAGGCCCTGTTTACCCTGTGCTAAAACCTCTTCAAGAACTTCCAAATAAACTTCGGTTTTACCCGAGCCGGTAACGCCAAACAGTAAATGCGGAGAAAATCCTTTATGACTTTTAATTTTCTCAAAACATATTTTTTGCTCAGCAGTTAGTTCATGTTTTGGAGTTTTTACTGAATCATCAAACAATGGTGGTTGTTTGGACTTCCGCGTGGTGTTCTTTTTTAGTGGGGGAAAGACCGTGTTTATGACTTGGCCCAGGGGATATTGATAGTACTTGGCCAGCCACTCTAACCAATTAAGAAATTTATCGTGAATGACCGGCCACTCTTCATGATTGGCGCCAATGGATTTGATTTTGCTTGAGTCGGGAATTGCCGTCGTTGTTTCGCCAACCACGACGCCCGTCGTTTGGCGTCGGCCTAAGGGAACGGTAACGGGTTGACCACGTAAGATTTCGCGATCGCAACTGTAGGTCAGGGTTTGGTGTAAAGGTGCATTGACCGCGACCTGAACATACTTTGGACTCAACGATACCTCGAATAAAATTCCTTGAGCACGGGATCATCAGGCAAAGTATTTAAGTTTTCATTTTTCTGGCGTTCTTCAATAAAACTTTTGGTGGTGAACAATTCTTTAATTTTGGGTGTTGCAGGAAAAGTTTTAACATTGAGGACTCGGATTTTAGCGCTTCCACCTGACCACTTGACGGTTCGAACTTGCGGGAACGCTAAATTATTAGCGTAGCGCTGATATTCATCGGCCAGTACTTCCGTTTGGTCATGTAGGCGTAGCTTGCGAATCACGAATTGATCTTGTTCGATCCATATCGCAGGATTTGTTTCATTAGCGGCGACATTGCCAAGGAAGTAGGTCGGTACGCCACCGGCGCGGGCCAAACGAATATAAGGCGGTCGCACATAATTGGGTTCTTTCAAGTCAGTGATGGGTTTAGCTGCCTTAAGAAATGATGGTGGTAAAATCTTTTCATCGAGAAGAGTTCTTTGCAGGCGTTTAACAGTTCTGATGTGGAAGATAGGTTCAAAAAAGCTGTCTGGAATGCGGTTTGATTTTATGGCGCCGTTTTCTTCCATAAAATAGCGCATATTTTTATTATAAATTCGCACGAGTTTCAGTTTGTCTTTCAAATCTTTTTCGCCGGTTACTTTCACCCGCAA
>CAYPZY010000342.1:0-3681 GCA_964415155.1 uncultured Bdellovibrionales bacterium | reverse complement strand
ACATGACCTCTTCTTGTATTTTCATCAATCACTCTAAATGCAAACACGAGGCCCCACGAGTACGCTCTAAAATCACAATAAAACTTAAAAAAAACTATAAAAGTGTTAAAATGATTTACACTTGATTAACATTTTCCTGATTGACGGGTGATCTATGAACTCAAGCTACCTTTCCACATTAAGTGAAAAGCAAATCCACCAGGTCCAAGAGCAAAGCCACGCTCTATGGTCCGATGGTCTTTCCCTCACCGATCGTGTAACAAACCTAAAAACACTAATGGCCTTTAGTGATCATCTCGATTTCGCCGGACTCCTCGATGATTCGCAAAATGAAATTGTTTGTTCGCTAAAAAGGTACAAACTTCACCTCACAGACGGAAGCGGAAGTTCAATAAGAGCAATAGGAATTGGCGCTGTCTTTACCCCCGAAAAACACAGGCGAAGCGGTTATGCCGAAAAACTGGTGAAATGCGTGCTCGCCGACGCGGGCAATTGCGGTGTGAAAGCGGCGCTGCTATTTTCAGACATAGATCCTAAGTACTATGAACGTGTTGCTGGCTTTAAAGCCTTTCCAACGTGGAAATTTACTGGTCCCGTAAAATCTCTCACATCGGTTTCACCTTTAGAAATCCGCGCAGCACGAGAAGATGACATTCCTTGGATGCTTGAGGCTTATGATAATATGTGGCCCAAAAATTTTTTACGCGTTAAAAGAGATATTGATTCATGGAGATTCTACCGTTTGCGAAACTCTAAAGAACCGGATCTCGTTATCTCTCAGGCCGGAAGAAAGCTCGGCTATCTCACCTGCCACAAAGACGGTGCGAAACTTTTTGTGAGTGAAATGGCAGCCGTGAATGCAAACGATTTAAACAACTTGTGGGGTGCCGTTCGGCAAGTTGCGATAGACAAAAATCTTGAACACGCCTACGGTTGGTTAGCAAAAGCTACTATTCCGCAACAATTTATGACTGAACAACGCGACAGCGAAATTGCAATGGTCACAGCTATCGACAAGAATTTTGGACTTGAAACTTTCTCCGTAGATAATAGTCACTTTGGCCCGATGGATTACTTTTAAAGTTTTATAGTCAATATTCCAGCGCACCAATATCTGGCGCCACTCCCTTAAAAGGTTGCCCGATGTCAACTCCAGCATCAATTGCCGGACTACCTACCTTCAATTTAAAATTGCGCTTCGATAGATCTTCAAACAAGGGGTCGATCGTCAAATTATTACTCGCGGTATTACCCACCCCGATAACAGTATCGGTGTTATTGGCGTAAAAAATATTATTTTTTATCAGATTACCTGTTCCTGTCATAATAATTCCGCCAGCATTGCCAACGCACGTATTGTTGTAAATTTCATTATTAGTTGGATCGCTGGTACTACCCTCGATGCAATAGTCGAGCGATGATCCAGTACCAACATTGCGAGTAATAATGTTTCTTGTGGCATGACCGCCATTAAGACCGACGCAAGAACGAGTTAACAAATTACAATCGTTACCTTCCGCTATGTTGTGACTTGGCCAGCCGCTGTTTTGCTGACTAAAGCGAATACCGTCACCTATAGAGTCATGAATTTTGTTACCACGAAAAATATTGTAGCCAGTTTGAATGTAAAATGTATTGGAAAACTGATTGCTAGTGCCGTTATTAAATAATTCATTGTCGATAAATTCGAGAAAGTTGGCGTTAGGATCACAATTATCGCCCGAGGTGTTAACTGTACTACCGTTGTTTCCTGAACTCTTGTAGTCATGTATTTTATTGCCTTGAAACCGAATGTGATTTACCCAACCTAAAGTGCAATTGCCCCATACTTTGATGAGGCCGCGCACTCCGGTGCCATCAGAATCGATATTGTTGGGCATCGCACTACCATCGATATCAAAATCTTGAACGATGACGTAAGCGAGCCGCCCCGTTTCGCCAGGGGGACTCGTCCAATCGAGATCGAATGCCGCTCTTCGAGATGGTCCTGGACGAACAATGGCTCCATGGGGGATTTCACTTTTTAGAAGAATGGCATTATCCCACGTCGTTCCACTCTTAAAATTTGCTTGCGATAGTACTTCGTCGTAAACACCATCACCCACGATCACTGTATTTGCCGCCTTGCCCTCAGTACACGATAATCCGCCCGCAATTGTGAGTTTACGATCTGTCTGAAGCGAACTCTTTGCCTTAGCACAGGAGTTTGTATCACTACCTTGCTTACCAACGTAGTAAGTCGGCCCGCGAGGATTGGGCATTGGTTGTGGTATTGGCAAGGGAGTCGGTGCAGGATTTGGCGCAGGGGTAGGAATTCCTGATTCTTGGTCTTCGCTGGCAAAGGGTTCGGAGGCAAACGACGGCTTCATTTCACTACAGTTTTGATTGGCGACGATATTCACAAAGAGACATGTGAACAGCGCGAAATAGCTTAATTTTTGCCTTACCAGTTGCAACTTGCCCCCAATAAATAGAATACCATATCTGCTGCTATTTCATTACTTTTTGATAAAATCGTCTCAATCTGAAACAGCCTTGAAAACGTGAATACTTGCGACTACAGTAGGGGCAATAAAGGAAGATTTATGAAATATTTTATTAGTGCTTTTATTTTGTATTCATCACTCGTCAACGCCAACCCGATTGACATTCCCTCAAACGGTATGGCGACAAGTTTTAGCGAAAGCTCTGCCTGTGCCATGGCGGAATTTAGTGCGCAAGGCCCGGCGCAGGCTCAATGCCAAAGCCAACAGGGAACGGTCACCAACTTTTCATGCACCCGAGCTGGCTACCCTAGCGGTCGCGATATGTACACTTGTCACGTCGATTGCGTTACAACTTGCCAAAAAAACTAGTCGTCCACTAAACAATTTATTCATTGTACGAGTATTTTCGTTTCACAGGAAGTCCGTACAATGAAAATCTCCAGCAGGGGCCTGAATCTTCAAAAGAAAATTTCCCGTTATACACACGGAAATTTTTAGCGAACCCGTACCCAGTCAACGTTCAAACAAAACAGTTCTTCATTGCCAGATTTATCAAAGACTTTATCGGTACTCTCAACAAAGTCGAGGATAAGATTTCTAATTTTTAGAGCATCTTTCGTTTCCAAAATTACTGGTGACGTGAAAACAATTTCATCACTCTTAAGTTTATCAAAACTCTCAATCGCCTTCAGGCGCCAGTTGCCATGATGGCGCGACGCCAGCGGTGAATCCGCTTCCACGTGGGTTCGCATCGGACCGACATTGTACTTGCCATCTTTCATCACACACAATCGCGTCTTCAATAAAAACTCTAGTACATCCGCCACCTTTTTTTTGGGTAAACCAAAATGATTGGCAATAGAATCTAAATCCTGAAAGTCTGATAATGCAGTTAACAGCCTAATCCCGCTATAATACCATTGCGAATAAAAAGTTCCTCGTTCGGCTTCAGAAAACTTATGATCTTGTGGGAGTCGCTCAGCAACTTCAGACGCTTTTTTTCGAATTTCATTTAATTTTTTTTCGTAATGGTTTTTGAGTTTATAATTGGCCGCCCGATCTTGTTCGACCAAAATCAAAAAGTAATCGGTCTGCAATTCGTTGAAACCAAAGTAATCACAAACGCCATAGGCCTGATCGGTGGTAAGATTTTTGTCTCCGTTAAAAACATGGCTGACCATGGTGCTATGAATAC
>CAYPZY010000341.1:0-3688 GCA_964415155.1 uncultured Bdellovibrionales bacterium | reverse complement strand
AATGGACGCGGCTTTCGCATGCATTTGCCCGCCACTTTGCAGGTCCTGTCCATGAAGCGATCTTTCTAAGTTATCGGTGCCACCAAATTTGCTACTATCGGCATTGAGTACAAGTTTGTAACGACCGGGTTTATTGATTCCAAACTGGTAATTACTTAAAGTGTAGTGGCCAAGATTAATTAATATATAAACGGTTTTACCTGTGCTCTTGTCAATGCGTTCGAGAGAAATGACCTTATTTACATTGTCGACATGATTTTCAATGTTGCGATGTAAATTGTGGGGAGCAAACGCTGGCTCTGTGGTAAAAAAGGTCGACATGTCAGCAAAAAATTGTTCCATGTTTTTTTGGCTGGGATAATCTAACAAAGACCATTCGACGTCCGAGTTTTTGCCAAAATTTCCTTCTTGCATAATACGAAACTGCGGCATGTCCAAATAGAAAGATCCAGAGAGCATAGCAAGGGCGCCAAAGGCTCGCGTCTTGCCTTCGACACTTTTCCAGTCGTTTCCTTTAACGAGCGTTGCAAAATAATTTCCCGTAGCGCCGCCGCCGTTTTCGTTAGTGGCTTCATCGTGATTCGTGACGTAAGTGAGTTTCATGACCTCGTTCCAGCGCCATGGTTCGCGAAGTAAACCTGAAATGACATTCATATCTAAATGTTCTGTTTGCAGCTTCGCCATGCCTCTTACGAAATTGAAGAAAAAATTTCCGTTGTTATAGGAATTCATGCCGTGGCCGCCATCATCCAAACGTTTTGTCACAGTGTTTTCCGGTAAAAACATTTCGGCGTTGATCCAAACGTGAGGCGCGTAACGGCGTATCTCGCTAACAAATCTTTTAAGAAATTCAGTGCCGCCCTTTAAAAAGCGAATTCCGTCATAGTTGTCGATACGAATTCCACTAATGCGGTAATACTTAATCAAATTTAGTACACTATCGATTAAGAATCGCTGAATACGAGGATCATCAACAGCAAAACGATTTGTTCCCCATTGCGTTTTCTCATTGCCGTAAAGAAGGCTGCCATCGGGGTGAGTCCATGCCGCAAGGCCAATGTCTTCTAGGCTTCTTACTCCAGAGTTTCCTCTGGACTGCCAATGACTAAAAAGGACATCCATCACGAAGCCGATACCGGCACCGTTAAATTTATCCACCATTCGCGCAAACTCGAATGGCGTACCAAATCGTGAATCGATCGCGAACATACCGTAACCCTGGTAACGAAACACCCAACCAGGATTGTCTACTGCTGCATTGAGCGGTAAAAACTCAATCGCATTGATCCCGCTTTTTCGTAAGTGTTCAATAATTCCTGAGTCGGCAATGAAGTTAAAGGTTTCACCGAGAGATTTAGGTCCACCTCGCCACTTGGCCACCAAGGAATACAATTCAGATTCGCCAACGGCAACCGCTTTTTCTCGAAGGTCTGGAGGAGAGTTGACATGTTTGTAAGCGCCTTTGCCTTCTATATCCCAAAACACCGAATTCAAGTAGTCTTGACGTTTACCATACATTTTTTCGGAAAATTCGGGACTGGTAAAAACGAGTGCAGCTGGGTCCAAAACGGATTTGTCATTTTTTAAAATTCGAAACTGGTCGCCGTGTCTCATTCCTTTAACTGTAGCCAACATATAGGATGGATCACTATCACGCTTGAAGGCGACGGCGTCAGATTTTCTCCATAGATTAAAATCACCGACGATGGATAAATGATCGTTGGGATTAGGCGAAAGTATTCGAATAACCACTTCTTGCGCGTCACCACTTAGATTGCGTTTCGTCACAAAAATACCTTGTGCTGGTGTGAACGTAGACAAATCCGCAGTTGGTTTAAGCGTGCGAACCCGTTGATTTTCGTACCAACTTAGTTCGGGGTTTTGCTCAATGACTCGAATAAAAAGATTTTGACACTGATTAGTGGCGAAGGCCCTACAGGCGAACAATAGGCTGATTACCGCAAACGTGAGCTTTTTCATTTTGTTTAAATTTTATAACATAGGGAACAACTAGCGCGCGGAGAAGATTCAATCGTTTGTAAAATCTTCCCCGAGCTGACAACTTACGGCAGTTTTAGCGATGTTCAATAGCCGTTAAAAAGCTCGCATAACTCCAGGTCAGATCGCGCGCTCCTTGCATGTAACCAGTGTGGCGATTTATTTGTTCTGACATATGACCGTCATGCATGTGGAAACGTACCGCCGCCACGAAATCATCACCGCGTCCACGGATTGCAGCGACGAGACCTTTAAGATCATGGACCTTAGGGTAACCCAAATCTTCAAAGAACCAGCGGTTGCCGTCGTTCATCACTTGGATACCTTTGTCTTCCACCTCTTTGGCGAGTCGATAATAAAATTCGCCAAATGCTAACGTCGTTAAAAACCAAGGATTGCCACCTTCAAATAGGAAATTGAGTGTCACTCCGTCATAGCGATCTTCGGGATAGCGACCGATGGCGACGCCGCGATTGCCTCGTTTATTAACGGGGTAAATTTCTCTAAAAACACCTTCAATGGCGCGCACGGTTCCTAAAACTTTTTCATCGTAAAGGGGAAAAAAATTGTCATTTAAGCCGCCGTGAAGAACGGCTAAAATTGTTGCGCTATCAATATTGCTATGTTTGTAATCGGCACCGCCATCCAAATCGAGTGTGGCACGAATATAACGACGATCAGCATCCCAATAGCGTTGTAAAGCTTGTTCCAACTCACCCGCTTGCTTCTGATACCATTTAGCAGCGTCATAGTCGCCTAAGTAACCAGCGAGTTGAGCGCCCTCAACCATTGCTCGTCGCTGTACAAATTGCGTGTAAAAGTGATGACCGCGAGTTTCTTCCCAAAGATCAAAGCAGGTATCAGCCCAGCGATGAGAGACGTATTCAAGATCATGTTTTATAACCGAGTTGGCTGTGCCGTCGTAAAGTAAATCTTTAACCTGTTGTTGCCGACCCTCACTAATTAAAACTTTTGCCAGATGAATTAAGGTGATTGCACGAAGAGCGGGGCCGTCATTTTGAGGTCGTCCCCATGGGCCGTCAAAGGGAGTTCCATCGGGATTAAATTTGGGTTCACCAGGTCCGTTGCTCGAGTTGGGTGTCGACTGATTTCTTTTAGTCAGTTTCACGAAGTTAAGGAGTCTTTCCGACAAATAGGCTTTCTCTTCACCTTGGCTATAGGCATAGCGTTTAACCACTACATCCATGACTAAGGCAGCGTCCCTAATCCAGTGAAAAAAGTAGTTGGGATGTTCTCGAGATGGCGAAGCAACGACAACTCCAGGAATTGTATCAGCGGGCGAAATGTTTTGTAGTAACCCACGATACATGTTTGGAGTTGCAAGTTTAATCCAAGTGTCGAGTTGCTCTTCACTAGTGCTACTTGTTGTAGCGGCAAGACTGCAAATAAATAAGGTGGGTAATAGTTGCTTCACTGACAATGTTTTTGAAATAAAAGTCATCATTCCCGAATGTTTACGGAGGACTTCCTTGTGGTCAAACAAATTATGTTCTTAAAAAATTATTAACGTAGAGGGCGCCGCACACATGCTATAAAATTTTCCTGTGGTCGTGACAAAAACGCGATAACTAGTGTAAAACCACTGCATGCGCGCGTTACTTTTTATAGTACTTTTTTTGCCAATTTCCCATGCAGAAAATCTTCCTCCGCAATTAGAACGCTTTGAAAA
>CAYPZY010000340.1:0-3692 GCA_964415155.1 uncultured Bdellovibrionales bacterium | reverse complement strand
ATTTATCCATATAATCCTTCAAAAATGCCACTGCCCGACCCTGCTGACATTACCGTTAAAATTAGCGGCAATGAACAACAGCGTTTCGAATATGCCGAGAGACTACGAATGGAGCTAAGAGGTACGAGACTTTTTAACGGTGTGCATAGCTCTGTACGCAGAGATACGCAATTTACCATGCAACCTTTTTTCCATTCTCTTGAAAACCTTCGCCAATATAAAGGCCCGACCTACTCGGAGCTTGCTGAAATGTTATCGACCGGGATCAGGCAAAAAGGAATTGGTTATTTACGCGCCGGAGATGAAACCAAATATGTTTATCTACGCTATCCCGACAAGTGGTTTGAAACGTCGGAGGATCTCGCTGCCATGCCCGTTATCGCCGGGTCTTACGTGCTACCACTAAAGGCCTTAACCGACATCACCGTCGAAGATGTCGTTAGCGGAACTTACATCGAGGAAGACAACGAAATTTCTTTTGTCGACGGCTATTTCAATCAAGAGGCTAAAAAAAGTAAATCATCAAACGAGGCTGTCGTTAGGGCAACCATCGATAAAGTTCCAAAAGGCGATAAAATTCAGGTTCGTATTGAGGACTCTCTCGTCGAAATTAATAAATCCCTAAAGGGACTCATGTGGGCGTTTTTAATTTCACTCGCGCTCATTGCGGTCATCGTCTATTGGCAGTTTGAAAGCATCCGCGACGTCATTACTGTTAAAGCGGCGATTCCTCTTGGTTTCATCGGCGTTTCGCTGGCTCTGTATATCTTTAAGAGTACTTGGTCGATTAACTCTATCCTGGGCGTGATTCTTTTAGGCGGCATCGCCGTTAACAATTCGATCTTACTGGTGAGTTTCTTTAATCAGTGTCTTGAAGAAGGACTAGCACCTGTGGAGGCGGCAGTTAAGTCGGCTTCCATTCGTATGCGACCAATTTTGATCACTAGTCTCACTACCATCTTGGCAATGATACCAATTGCACTCGGCTGGGGACAAGGAGGCGAAGTTTTACAGCCTCTGGGAATCTCGGTGAGTTTTGGAATGCTTTTTTCAACAGTACTGACACTGCTTATTATCCCTTGTCTTGAGGTGACCTTTGCTCGCCAAAAAGCTTAAGGCAGCGGCCATCTTTCTTTTGATTTTTCCCGCGGGAGCCGGTGCGGTCCCGCTTAGCCTTTCGCAGGTTTTGGAGAAAGTTCATGAACATCCTACGCAGAAATCGCAAGACCTAACGTTACAACAGGCAGAACTCTTGCGAACAAAAAGTTATCTGCGCTTTTCTCCGTCGTTAAGTTCTAAAGCAGAGAAATCATCAACAACGACACTTTCAGAACTTGGTAACACGACTTGGAGCCTTTCGGGTTCCGTCAATTTATTTGCAAGTTTTTACGACTGGAACAATGCCAATCTCTATCGCGCGCTTTTTAATGAAACCAGATATTCTACTGAAGATGTACTTTTAAAAAATGAATTGAGCGCCTCGCAAACCTTTTTTGAATGTTTGTATTCGAAAAAAGCCGAAAAAGCCGCTCTAGAGGCTCATCAAACCTGGTTGCAAATTGTGGCAATTGCCGAGCAAAGATTTAAAAAAGGGGTCGCCTCTCGCGATGATTATTTGAAATTGAAAGTTGAAGCTGATGTTGCGCAGGTGCGTTTTCTCAGTGAAAAGCGAAAAAAGGAAAACTGCTATGCCCAGTTAAAGTATTGGGTTGGTGAATTCACGGATTTGGAAGAGGCTGAACTAACTATTTCTCAGATTCCGCTGGCTCCACCAGTAAAGGATCACCCGCGCCAGTTGGCGTCTGAACAGGCGGTTAACCGAGTGCGCGCTCGTTCAAAGGCGCTCATTTCCAGCAACTTTCCAAGGCTCGATCTTATTTGGACAAAAAGTTATTATCAGGGAACTGACGCCACGGCAGACGCTTTTTTACTCTCTGCTAATTGGTCATTGTATGATTCGGGACAAAACCTTATGGATATTCAGTCGTCGCTCGTCGAAGTGAGCAAAGTGGAGGAGCAATCTAAAAACATTCAAAGAGAACTGCAAAAAGAAGTTGAGCAACAATCCAATAACCTCAATGAAAGTCTTAAAAGTTATAAGTTACTTGAGGAAAATCTCAAGGACATTCGCAGCACTTTTAAAACAAGCCTTAATCGCTATCGTGCGGGAATAACCACGGCTAATGACGTAGCTTTGGATCAGACACGGGTAATTTCGGCAACTTTTAGTTTCAACGAAGCCTGGTTGCAAAAATATGTGAATTTTTTTAATTACAACTACAGTATAGGTCGCCGTATATCGAAATCTATCGGAGATAAAAAATGAAGAACTACTATGCAATGAAATCAACTCGTAAAGCCAGGTACACCAAAAGCGACACTTTGGTTTTGTTCGGTGAACTTTTTCAACGTGGCTATGCCAATGGACTGATTAACGAGGCCGATAAACAAGGAATGAAAGTCATTTACTCAACCGTTGGCCGCCGAGACGGAACGCAATTAAGAAATCTCACCAGCGAAGAAGTGAACAATCTACCGAAACCCCTAATCAATGTCGCTCTTGAGGCCGGTTTCGATATGGAGACAGGTGAAACAAAATCACCGCTCGATCTTTTAAAGGATGTAAAGCTTGATGATTGGCAAACGGCAAACCTCAATATCAATGAAATAAAGCTCGCCCAGAAAAAAGGTCGCGAACGTTTTAGAAAATCTACCCGAGATTTTTTTTCACACCTAAATGAACAGGTGGCCGATAACAGCAACGTCATCATTTCACATCTCATGGCGGGTGGAGTTCCGCGCGCGAAGATTTTTATGGCGGTCCTTAATCGGGTGGTTAAAGCCAAAGGTGATAAATTTATACCTTCCGAAGTTTTTTGGAACTCCAATTTGGGAAGGTTGGCAGCACTTAGTTTTGACGAAGTCACCGCCGATACTTTTGAAGTTTTAGTTGAAGAGGCTAAGCCCCTTATCCAGAGATTAAAAAAAGGCGGCGGCAGTTTACGTTTCACCGCCTATGGTTATCACGGTACCGAGATTCTTATAAATGATCATTATCAATGGCAAAGCTACGCTCCCTATATTCAGGGCTGGGCCAAAGTTCGGCTCGAAAATCATAGCCGAAAGTTTTTTCAAGACGGCATTAGTTGCTGCGTTTATAACTGCCCGGAGATCCTTACCAACTCTAGCTCTATCTTTCAGGGGGTCGAAGTTCCGCTTTACCCGCTCCTCTCCGCCTTCAAGAAAGAAGGCCCCAGCCATCCTCACACTAAAAATCTTTTTTCGAGATGTCATGAGCTCCTAAAACCAGGACGTTCGATTGATGATCTTTTAAAAGTCGCTAATGATTTTTATAATGATCCACTCATCAAAGGTACATTTAATAAATTTGAGTTGTGGCCTCAACATAACAGTTTGCAGCAGGTGCAGAAGCTCGTGGATGCGTCTAATGCGATAATCGAAATGCATAAAGATGAGAAAAATCTCATTACCTTCATTTTGAGTGAAGAGATTCTGACTGGCACTGGCAATTTAATTTTTAATGACTCCTTTTCACCGCAGGAACCGGTTGCATGGCTTAACCACGATATCATTGTGAGGCAAATTCTTAGCGGAACATAGCGCCAAAAAATTAAGTGTCTTCTCTAAGTTGCCGAAGTAATTAACAGAGGAGACATCATGGGAATGTTAGA
>CAYPZY010000339.1:0-3718 GCA_964415155.1 uncultured Bdellovibrionales bacterium | reverse complement strand
TCTGCTACTCTGTTTGCTTCAAAAGTTTGCGCCGTTTTATTAACCGGTATGGGAAAAGACGGCGCGCAGGGGATGGCGGAGCTTCGCAAAAAAGGTGCGACGACTTTTGCGCAAGATGAAGACTCATGCGTTGTTTTTGGAATGCCAAAGGCCGCAATCGCGTTGGGTGCAGCTATGATGGTAGGAAATCTGGGTGAGATTCGAGTAGAAGTTAAATCAATTATTGAAACTAGGTAGCCCGGTTTATTTTGGCTCCGTGAAGAAAGTTCCCTATATATTTTTCCTGAATTGCCACAGCAATCTCTGAGATTTCAGCAAAAAGCAGAATAATTTCAACTCTGCCTTCATGGCACGGCAATTGTATTGTTACAAATCTAATATTTAATTTTTTTGTCAATACTATCTGGGAGGGGACATGCGTGTAGGAATTGAGGCTATTTCTTTCGATTTGCCGAAATTTTATATCGATATGGCAGAATTGGCGCAACGAAGAAATGTTGATCCTGAAAAGTACTCCAAAGGCTTGGGCCAAATTGAAATGTCAGTTGCCTCTCCATGTGAAGATGCAGTGACTCTAGCAGCAAGCGCTGGCCTTAAACTTCTGCGTGGTTATTCCGTGGACCCACAATCCATTGCTTTAGTGATTGTTGGAACGGAAACAGCCATTGATCACAGTAAGCCTATCGCCAGTCACGTTCACCAGATTCTCGGCCTATCGACACAGTGTCGTGTCTTTGAAGTTAAACACGCCTGTTATGGCGCGACGGCGGGATTGTCGATGGCCACGGATTGGATACTTTCGGGCAGGGCGAAAGGAAAAAAGGCGCTCATTATCGCAACTGATATTGCTAGATACGGAGCTAACACTCCTGGCGAACCGACACAGGGTGCGGGCGCTGTGGCAATGTTGGTTTCTGACAATCCGCAACTTCTTGAATTGGAAACGAAGTATCAAGGATTTTTCGCCAAGCAAGTGATGGATTTTTGGCGTCCTACCTATAGTAAAGAGGCAATTGCCGATGGGCATTTTTCGATTCAATGTTATTTGGATGCGCTCACTCAATCGTATCAGATGTACAAAAAGAGTTTTGAAATCGATCAAGGTCCCACCGGTGAACTGATGGATCGCTTCACAAATAGTTTGTATCACGTTCCATTTGTTAAAATGGCGATGAAAGCCCATCAGCGCATCAAGGAAATTGAATGGGGAACGACACTCGAAAAGGAAAATCCTGAATATAGCAATTTTGTTGAGGACTTTAAGGAAAAGGTGGCAGAACCATTGCATCTTAATAGTAAGGTTGGGAACATTTATACAGGCTCACTTTATCTGTCCTTATTTAGTTTTCTAGAAAGTGCCAACTATCATCAAGCCGGAAAACCAATCAGCTTATTTAGTTATGGAAGCGGTTCTTGCGCTGAGTTTTTTAGTGGCATTGTGCAGCCGAATACGAAAGAACTAATGAAAAATGTAGCGTCGCAAGCAACATTGGCTTCGCGAGTGAAAATCAGCATAGAACGTTACGAAGAAATTCTTCAAGCGGCTTCGCATGCTGATCATAATGATGCGAATGTCTCTAATCCTGAGAAGTGGGATATCGACGCGCCTGTCATTTATGTCGGCACAAAATCACATCAGAGACATTATGTGATCAACTAGTACATGATCTTTGATTTTTTTGCCTTATTTAATTTAAACGACTGTGCCGGTAGGGATTCTATGGCGATACTCGGCTTACTTGGAGGCGACAAAACCGCTGTTTGACCAATACGGCTTTTATCTTCGTCGTGATAAACAAAGAAAACGACTTTGAAGTCATCTTTATTGGTAAATCGCACCGAGATCTGGTTGGAGTATTCCTGGTTGGCCTCAACATTCGCCATACTGGATTCCAAATTGCCAGCTACGAGTTCAACATTTCCTTCCAGTTTCCACTGCACACTTAATTGGTCGAAAGCTCTTTTAGATAAAATTCGACCATCTAGAACAATGACTTTGTTCGGATCATCGTAAGTGTTTTCAGAGGGAACTATATTCAAAGTGATCACGTGGTTTGGTTTTTGGGGGATATTTTGTTTGAATTTTTCGTTGTCTTTGGCTTTTGCTGGATTAAAGGTTTTTGCGTTTCCCGCTTCAATTGGCGCTAGATTATTGTAAGAGACAAAAAGCAAAACAAAGGGCAACAGAAGTCCCGAAAGTTTAAATATTTTTAGAACGTAGGACATATCTTAGATCCCCCAACTGTTAACGTGTAGTTCACAGATCCTGTTCCAGAATACTGCTGTACAACGACCATGTAGTTACCGGGGGGCATTCCCGCTGATAAACTAATATTTCCATTGTCGTTAGGGCTATCATTTAAATTCACGATGTAGTCGGTATCAAATAAAACGTGATCTTCGCGATATATAAATAGATCAAGGTCGTGACTTCCCGGGCTAGGGGTGTAGCTTAATTGAAACGTCGCGGTACCACCTGCCCACGCCAAATGAAAATAATTGAAAGCGGAATAAAGTTGATTGCCAGTGAAGTCATCGACGTTATTGTGTGAGGCGCTCGAACTGACTGTTGTTGTACAGCTCGTGTTGCTAGCATTGCGAGGATTGGCGTAATATTTTCTATCGCCGTATTGGTTTTCATCAGCATATACTCCAGAAATATTTGTCGGGCTCGGACTGGTTATGGCGGCTTGGACTTCATAGAGCAAACCGATGTTTCTGAAGGCGACACTTAAAGAACCAAGGGCTCGCCAGGCTGTCCATATTTCATCGAAAGTGCCTGAGACGCCATCTGTGACGTTGGCGTCGTTATTGGTGTCGATCATATCCCAAAGAGCGCGGGTAATTCCAAATTCTCTAAAATTTCCTTCGCCGACAGCAGTAGAGGTATCAACGCAATTTGCGCCCCCAGCACCGGTATTGTTGACTCCGCATTTGTATTCTGTGCTAAGCGCAAATCCTGTTGATGTCGTTCCGTCAACGTTACCGATGGTGTCGATATAATAAGGACTATTGAGAGCTGCAGCTTGCAGGAAATTCGCAAAACCTTCGCTGAAAGCCAATCGAGGATCAATAGCGTGTTCGCCACTATGGCTTCCACCGGGAGAATCAGACCGCGAATAGTGGGCCTCTAGAAAGTGACCATACTCATGAATGATGATTGAATTGTCATAGTGATCAGTGTCCTTATCGTCGACGTTGCCATTAACTCCGCCACATAGAAAAAGCTTATCTTCATCGGGACTATAAAAGCTCAGAGTCTGGGTAGCAGATCCTCCTATGTAGGTTGCGGGGTTGAATCCTGGCTTCCAATATACTTGAACTTTGTGGTCGACGGTAAATGGAGTACAAGAAAAACTTTGACCACCAAACGAGCCGGAAAAAGAGCAGCCCGCTGTTTGCGTCTTTATATATTCATTGGCGGTAAGAATTTTATCTAAAATATTAAATGCTCCGCCTTCGAGCGTACCGGTCGCTGATGCTGTCATGGTCCCCACACTTTTGCTCGAGTCAGGGGTCGCGGTTGTAGTGATTTTATGATAGTCGTTAGAGACGGGATCTTTAAGGATACTTGCTTTGTTGTGGGAGTTGTAGGCGCGTGCCGCTACAACAATTGTGATCGCACTTGATGAGGTTGGTACATTGATCGAAAAGTTCCCGGAAGCATCAGTTTCACCACATTGAACGGTGTCGCCATTGGAGTTGAGGGCGCGTACTT
>CAYPZY010000338.1:0-3739 GCA_964415155.1 uncultured Bdellovibrionales bacterium | reverse complement strand
AATGGTATTCTAAAACTTCAACCTTATCTTGCAACCAAAGGATAATGGCTTTTTTTTTTTTTTTTTTTTTTATTGGCTCGTATCCGGCATTTAAGATGAGAGCACCGGCTAGTGGCTTATTTTTGATCCACCCCCTCTTATTACTATTTTGCCTGAGCTGGGGAATTTTACAAGAGTTAACCTTGGTCGAGATTTTATCGCGTATCAATTAGAGAATTCGCTCTAATTCGCAATCCAACCTAGATATAAAACTCTCTTATATAGAAACTAAACATGGCTAATTGATTTACATAATTCCGAAAATACTTTTTTGATGCGTTTGGCGAAGTTTTTTAATTCGCAAATTTCTTTTACAACTGAAAAAAGTTTTTCTACTTCAATTTTTTTCCATTTTCTGTTTTTTCAACAACATAGCTTGTCCCAAGCCGAGAGAGAATTTCTATTCGCCAATAATTTAGAATGGTTATCACCAAATTGGTAAGAGCGAACTTTACGGCTAAACTTAAACTTATAAAGAAAGGAATAAGGAGGTAACAATGTTGATACGAATTTCTATGCTGATGTTTTTCTTAGTTGCCTCAGCTTGTACACAACAAGGTTTTTACCTCCCTGAAGAACGCCAAGTGTTCCAACAAAATCGCGCTAGCATAAACAAAGTGGTCGATATTTTGTGGGTTGTTGACAACTCATCGTCGATGCAATCTTCGCAAGACGCTCTCGGCAAAAACTTAAAGTCGTTTATCGACAAATTCGATGATCGCGGTTTAAACTTTCAGATGGCTTTCACAACTACAGATGCATATCGCGCCAGTTTCAATGCCAACCCTCAGCTTTCGATTTTTAAAGACGGCAGCGATAGCACAGGCCACTCAGGCATAAAGATCATCACTAACAACACTCCAAATATTAACAATATATTTTTAACCAATGCACAAGTCGGAATTAATGGCGACGGTGACGAACGCGCATTTAGCAGTATTAAAGAAACGCTCACTAATGCCGCCAATCAAAATTTCCTAAGGCCCAATAGTTTTTTCTCCGTCATTATCATTAGCGATGAGGACGACTTCTCTTGGGATGGAAGTGATTCATTGCAAGGAAATATTCGTGACTCACGGATTCACACCGTTGATCGTTATGTCGACTTTCTAAAAAGTTTTACCTTTAGCACACAACCGAACGATAATAAATTTAGTGTTAGTGCCATTACCATTCTAGATCAGGCTTGTTACGACATACTTCACGCCAATACCACCGGGCAAAAAATCGGTTACCGCTATATGGACCTTGTTAAAAAAACTGGCGGCACTTTAGCTTCTTTGTGCTCCGACTTTTCAAATTCGCTCGACAGTATTTCTGGAAAAATTCTAGAACTCATTACTCAATTTAAATTAAATCGCATACCCGATATCGAGACGATTAAAGTTTTCGTCGACGACAAAGAAGTTATTCAAGGCGAAACTAACGGCTGGACTTACGATGCCGTCGCCAATGCCATCACTTTCCACGGAGCTGCCGTTCCTGGTGAAGGTCAAAAAGTAGCGATTGATTTCATGCCATTAACTGCAAAGTAATTAGCGACGCTCTATCGGCATGTACTCTCGTGCCGTAGAACCTGTGTAGACCTGGCGAGGTCTACCAATACGCATACTTGGCTCCTCAATCATTTCTTTCCACTGTGCCACCCATCCCGGCAAGCGACCCAAAGCAAACATCACCGTAAACATGTTGGTAGGAATACCGATGGAACGGTAAATAATGCCTGAATAGAAATCGACGTTGGGATAAAGTTTTCTCTCAATAAAATAAGGATCTTTAAGAGCCGCTTCCTCGAGGCCTTTGGCAATATCAAGAAGTGGGTCATGAATTCCCAATTTTCCTAAAACGTCGTCACATGCTTTTTTAATAATGCGCGCGCGTGGATCGAAGTTTTTATAAACTCTATGACCAAAACCAGAAAGTCTAAAAGGATCGTTTTTATCTTTAGATTTTTCGATAAACTTTTTATAGCCCCCACCATCGGCATGGATACGCTCGAGCATCTCAATCACTTCTTGATTCGCACCACCATGGAGCGGTCCCCAAAGTGCGCAAATACCTGCGGAAATCGCCGCAAATAAATTGGCTTTTGATGAGCCAACCAAACGCACGGTCGATGTCGAACAATTTTGTTCATGGTCAGCATGAAGGACAAACAACAAATCCAGGGCTCTCTCAATCGCAGGATCCACCACATAAGGTTCTGCTGGTACCGAGAACATCATGTTAATGAAGTTTTGAATGTAATTTAAGTCGTTGCGTGGATATACAAAAGGCTGACCGATCGAACGTTTGTAAGCAAATGCTGCTAGAACGCGAACCTTCGACATAATTCGCGTGATAGTCATTTCTTTATCTTCTTCGGTAAGATCTGGTTTTAACAATTCCGGATAGTAGGCTGAAAGTGAACAAACCATCGACGACAAAATCGCCATAGGATGTGCTTGGCCTGGGTAATTGTTAAAAAAGTTCTTCATATCTTCGTGAAGAAGTGAGTGATAGCGAAGTTTATGGCGGAATTCTTGAAAGTCTTTTGCTGAAGGCAGATGGCCGTGAATCAAAAGATAGGAAACTTCCATGAAGGTCGACTTCTCAGCGAGCTCGGCAATATCATAACCGCGGTAACGCAAAATTCCTTTATCACCATCAATGAAAGTAATTTTGGAGGCACAAGCACCCGTGTTCATATATCCCGAATCAAGAGTGATCAAACCGGTTTCCGCTCTGAGTTTTGAAATATCAACTGCTTTTTCCCCTTCACTACCGATGACAACCGGAAGTTTATAGGTTTTACCGTCATATGAAAGTTCTGCTGAATTTGCCATTGTCTGATCCCTTCGCTCTTAAAGAATGCCCAATTAATAGTAGCGAAAGATCAAGGATAAATCTAGTTTAAGTGTGGAGAATTTTTTTGATCTCTTTTGACCAATAGAGAGCTTCGCTCGCGCCTGTCTCAAGGGCCGGCATCGCCCAGTTGTCCTGCTCAACAAAAAACACTTTGTTGCCAATGGGCTGACGGATTTTATCGCAAACTTTGTCTGCCAGAAGTCCAGGTTCAGATAAAGGAACAGCGTGGCCCCAACGAGTCACGCGAATATCCCTTACACTTGCTCGCGGTAAGTTAAGAAGAGGTAAGACCTCGTTAAAAATCTGCTGTTCGAACTGTTGGCGAAATTTTTCGTAAGCCCCTGCAGAGATCAATTCTTGCCTAGCATTGTCATGGGGAATTGGTCGATACAGAGACAGAACCGTACGATTCGCCTGAACTTGCGAATAGGTGCCGTGAATGATGTCAGTGGCCTTATGGTAACTTCCCGCTTTGATTGGATTTTGAAAAGTCTTAGAATCAATAAGTCGCATTTCGAAGAAAAAAGGTTCTAGACCTTTTTCAACAAGCACATTGGCTACCATATAAGCTCGGTATTTAAGCTTACTGATAGCTTGGCGACGTTCTTCATCAAGTTGCGGCATAATGCGCTTAACCACGAATTTAGGACAAGCCATCACAACAACCGCTGATTCGACACTTTCCTTTTTGCCGCTAATCATATTGGTGGTTTCAACCCTTACCCCACCGTCAGTGACCTCCACCTTGGTTACCATTTCGCTAGTTCTAAGGTTTTCCGCTCCGATACTTTCGCGAAGTTTATTTAACAGCACTTCAGCGACGCTCGCATTGCCTCCGGGGAGAACGCGGGCT
>CAYPZY010000337.1:0-3743 GCA_964415155.1 uncultured Bdellovibrionales bacterium | reverse complement strand
GCCGTTCTGCCAGTGGCAACATCGTTAACGACACCAAACCTCAAGCTTACTAATTTTTTAAAAAGGCGAAATCACCGTTTCGCCTTAACCCATCAGCCGACGCCAAAAAGGCGAAAGCGCTTTTGCTCGCTGATCGCCTTTTTAAGTTCTGCATGTTCTGGTCGTGACAAACTCGCATCCATTGCCACCAATTCAAAGGCCGCTTCCCGCGCCCGCTTTAAAATTTCATAATCACGAACCAGATCTGCCATCTTAAAACCAAGAGCCCCAGCTTGGCGAGTTCCCATAAATTCACCAGGACCACGAATTTGTAGATCAGCCTCAGCTAAACGAAATCCGTCAGATGTCTTTTCAAGCCACTGAACTCTGTCACGAGATTCTTGAGAAACAGCATAACCTAACACCAGAACACAAAAACTTTTATGTTCGCCACGCCCTACGCGCCCGCGCAGCTGATGCAGTTGCGATAATCCGAAGCGTTCAGCGTTTTCAATAATCATGAGAGTGGCATTAGGGACATCGACACCAACTTCGATCACCGTGGTAGAAACTAGCACTTGGGTGCGGCCCTGACGAAATTCTTCCATGACCGCATCTTTTTCTTCAGATTTCATTCGTCCATGCAGAAGACCAAGGGACATTCCGACAAGCTCTGTTTTTAACCGTTCATACTCTTCGACGGCATTTTTTAAATCAATTTTTTCGCTCTCTTCGATCAGGGGATAAATAATATATGCCTGGCGACCTTTACCTACTTGGGCCTGTACGAACTCTAAAATCTGCGCCCGCTTACTCTGGTTTGTTACTCGTGTTTGAATTTCAATACGACCTTTAGGTTTTTCTTTGATGATGGAAACATCAAGATCACCATACACAGTCAAAGCGAGACTGCGCGGAATTGGGGTAGCCGTCATAAGCAGCAAGTGAGGAAAAATTCCTTTTTGCTTTAACTCTTGTCTTTGTTCTACGCCAAAGCGATGCTGCTCATCGACGATCACATATGCTAGGCGTGCAAACTCCACTTTGTTTTGAATCAAGGCCTGCGTCCCAATACAAAATCCAACTCGCCCCGTACGCAACCCTTCTAAAACCTCTGATTTCTCTTTAGTATTTTGCCGACTGGTCAAAAGAGCGACCTCTACACCCAGCGGCTCAAATAAACGCTTAGCTTGTTTAAAATGTTGTTCTGCCAGAATCTCCGTCGGCGCCATCATCGCCACTTGGTAACCATTTTCAATAACGCCGGCAGCGGTCATAAAGGCGACTAGAGTTTTACCGCTTCCGACATCACCCTGAAGAAGTCTGTGCATGGGATGCGGAGCGAGAAAGTCTTTACGAATTTCCGCGATAGCGTTTTTCTGATCGCCTGTAAGTTCAAAAGGTAAACTCGCAGCGAGCTTAGCCGCCAATTCTTCGCATGGTTTAAGAGTTATACCTGTTTGTTGTTTAAACTCCGTTTTATGAAGCGCCAAAAAGAGTTCCAACCAAAATAACTCTTCAAACTTAATCCGCTCGTGATAAGGAGTTCTTTGCTCCACATATTCCATGCCCGCTGACTGTGGCGGCGAATGAATATGGCGTAAGGCTTCAAACTTCTCGACCAGAGAATATTTTTTGCGAATCCATTCAGGCAAGGGATCAACAAAAGTCTGCGTGGAAACGCGAAGACCTTCCAGCGCACTCGTAATTAATCTGCGAAATTTTCGTGTCGTTAAACCGTCGGTTTCTACATAGAGTGGTAAAAGTTTATCATGATCTTCGCTAACAGTTTCGATGGCTGAAATATCAGGATGATGAAACTCGATTCTGCCACGATAATTTGTGACTTTGCCTACAACCTGCACCAGGGAACCAATCTCAAGTTTGTCGAAATAGCCTTTAAAAGGAATCCGAAAGTATTTACAGTGAATCTGCCCGCTTTGATCGGCGATCAAAACATCATGGATGCGGCGTTTTGGTCCTAAAGGAATTCGCGAGACCTTTAAAATTTTTGCCTGAAGCGAAACGATCTCGCCGTCTTTTAAGGAACGAATATCTCGGGCAATCCTTCGGTCTTCGTAAGCCCGGGGGAAATACTCCAGTAAATCAGAAACAGTATGTAGACCTTTTTTTCCAAGATATTCTCCCAACCTTGGACCAATTCCCTTAATGTATTGAATCGGCGTGTCATACGTGGTGTGCATATCCATGAAATATGAGCCTTTTCATGGACAGTCAATTAATCCAAAGCAAAAATAAATAAATGGAACAAGAAAAGTTCGTGCGTGTTCGTATTAAGAGTATTTACCCGGATACGCCGACAGAATTTAATCTCTATGTGCAAATTAACGGCCGCTTTGTTCATTATTTGCACGCCGGTGATAAGTTAAGCACTGAAAAATTAAAGACGCTTGAAAGTCACGCCGGTGCTTCTTTTTACATTCAGGAAAAAGATTTCGCCATCTACAAAAAGTATATTCACAAAGAGGTCAATAGCAACAAACTCAACGATAAGCAAAAAGCTCTTATTTTAAGAGAAAGTTCCTACGCCCTCGTCGAGGAATTGTTTGAGAATCCCGATGTCAATAAAGCTCTCGATGAATCTAAAGAAATCATCAGCGGATTTGTCAGTTTTATGGATGCAGTTCCTGAAGGGATGGCTCACCTCATAAGTTTATCAAGCCATGATTTTTACACTTACAACCATTCTCTCGACGTTGGAATCTATTGCCTGGGCCTTGCTCGTGCACTTACCTACGACAGTCGCGATCTTTTAGAAATGGGTCAGGGCGCTTTATTTCATGATATCGGTAAGCGCATGGTGAGTGTCGATATTATCTGTAAAGCTGGTCCTCTTGATGATGTTGAATGGGCGCAGATGTCGAATCACCCAGCCTATGGGTTAAAGATTCTTGATGACCACGGCAAAATCACCGATGCCATCAAAGCTTGTTGCTTCGAACATCATGAGAATTTTTTGGGAACAGGCTATCCGCAAGGACTCAAAGGCCAAGAAATTCATCCTTTTGCCCGCATTGTCGCTCTTTCAGATACCTATGACGCTCTCACAACAAAAAGGTCCTACAATAAACCCATGCTCCCCGCCGACGCTTTGAAACTTATGCAGCAAAAACTTGGTGATCGTTATGATCCCGAAATGCTCAAAGCCTTTACTTCTGTCCTATTTAATCTGTGATTTATTCTTCCTCGTCGGGATCGTCGATATCGACGTCATCGTCACTCTCAATGGCTTTTGCACTCTTAGATTCCTCGAGTTTAAGCTCTTCGTCTTCCATTTCTTCGAGAAGTGTCGTGGGACCTTTGCGAAGTGGTGCTATCTTTTCAAGTTCCTCGTTAAGAATACCCGGTACACCCAAAAAATCACCGACCATCACGGCATCATTGGCGGCAACAACGACCGCGGTGGCAAGACCTTTTGTTGCATGAACGATTTTAAGTGTCCCGACTCCGCGATTGTTAACTTCATCAACGGTACTTTTGTTACGAAGTTTTTCATTAGCCAAGACATAAGCGATGCCACCCACTTGCATGCCATCGGCGGTGCCTTTGTCTAAAAAGACAAAACTGCCAACACCAAACATTTCTGTTAAGCCATCCATATAACCACCGACAACGGACCCCTGCACTTGTAGACGTGGACCACTGCTAGAAAGCGCCACTTTTGGCAAGCGCTCAGCAATTAGTTTGTCGCCGACTTTCACAGCACTTACCGCCGCGGTGATAATCCCGCGATAGATATCTCC
>CAYPZY010000336.1:0-3756 GCA_964415155.1 uncultured Bdellovibrionales bacterium | reverse complement strand
AGCGAGGTCGCAAGGTTTTCTGAGGCGCTAGGTGTTCAAACCAATAATTTCGCTGAATATTCTGCGGTGATCATGGCATTGCAACAGGCTCATCATCATAAGATTAAAGAAATGACTTTAAGAAGCGACAGTGAGTTACTCATCCGCCAGCTTAAGGGCGAGTACAAAGTTAAGTCTGAGACGCTACGACCCCTTTATGAGGAATGCATTGCGCTTATAAGGAAGATCGGCAAAGTTACCTTTGAACACGTTCGGCGTGAATTTAATAAGGAAGCTGACAAGCTTGCGAATCAAGCCTTAGACGGTTTCTAAGCGACTTCTTTTTCTTTATTGATCTCTTGGCGTACGATCGGCGCTAGTTCCCCAAGGTAACTTATAAAAGGGTTACCCGCTTGCGTACCGTAACTTTCTAGCGTGAATAACACTACATTTAGCCAAAAATCGGGACGCGTGTAGAATGGTCCCTTGCCATCAGCTTTTTGAACCGCATAGTTCTTCATCCACCAGTTAAGCCAATTCGTGAATTGTTTCTCAGCTTTTCTCCGCAAATCGCGTAAAGTCAGATTGAGTTGATAAAAGAGAAACATAGGAAGCCCGACACCAAAAACAGCCATAAAAAAACCAATGAAAACTAACTTTTTGGCGTTTAGTTCTTGGCGTTCTACAGCAGGAACTAAGATATCTCGAACCTGCGAATGCAACTGATCGCTGGGCAGCTTTGCCAATGAAATTTGTTCTAAAACCTGTTGAGTCGCCGCTTTTAGGTTTCTTTTTTCATCAAGGTGCGGCGCCAGTGTTACAAATACGTAAGCTAAAACCGCGGTGTTTGCCAGAAACAATAGCTGTAAACAAAATTTATAGACCCTGTACTTATAGAAAACGCGCATTTCCCGCCCCTTGTTACATCATTGACTGGCAGCTCTCATAAAAAAGTGCCAATGAAATGAGTGTTAAAACCACAAGTATAAAAATATTACGCGTCGTTCGCGATAGGTCTTTTTGTATTAAATTTCTGCGAGTGGTTTCAAAATCCATATGCACTTTCTTATCGGGACCTGGCTGGTAAATCTTGAAAATGTTTCCCTCGAGGATTGCGAAATATAACATTTAAAGGTATAGCTTTTCTCAGAGAAATCCACAGATGATCGCTGAAAGAGTTTAAGCTCTATCAGAGGAAAGTCCGGACACCACATGGCAACGCAAGGGATAACGTCCCTCCGCTGCAAGGCGAGGAACAGTGGAACAGAGAGAAGGTCCAGGGCAGTGATTTTTAAACTGGGAACGGGAAGTTTAAGAGGAGCCGCTGGAGTGAAAGCAGCCAAACTCTGCGTGGTGCAAGATCAAATAGGGGAACAATAAGTGCGGCCAGCACATAGTTCTCGGGTAGGATCGCATGATCAGGTGAGCAATTACCTGACTAGAGGAATGATCGTCACACTGACAATTGTTGAGTCGAATTGTCAGTGACACAGAATCCGGCTTATCGTGGTTTTTTTGACTTATTTTGGGGAGCACAAAGCTCCCCATCATTTTTTGTTAAGAATAGGTAAATTAGTGGATTGTTTCCGAGCAGTTATTCTGGCAAGCCTATCTACATAGGATAAGTTAATAAAATGAAACTGGAAACTAGCGCGACAGAACCGATTCGAAGTTATTTAAAAAATTTCATTGAGAAATATCAGATTAGTAAACGCGAATCCGATGTCATCGTCTCAATCATTAACGAACACAGCAACATCAAAGATATCGCGCAACAACTTGAACTTAGCCCTAGTACTGTCAACAATCACTTAAACAATATTTATGAAAAGACGCAAACATCAAGTAAAGCAGAATTAGTTAGTAAGATTTTGTCTGACGTTGTGATGCAATTTAAAAACTGCAATATTCTTCGCCGAACTCCTCGCCTTCTTATCATCGATGACGAACAAGAGCTTTGCGATAATCTTTCAACTGTCCTCGAGCTTCGCGGTTTCAAAACATATAAATCCAGCGATCCCAAACGTGCGATTGAAATGGTCTACGAGCTGGACTTGGATTTTATCGTTACCGACATTCGCATGCCACAACACGATGGCTTCGATGTCATGAACATCGTCCGCAAATCCCATCGCTATAGCCCACAAATTATTTTTATAACGGGTTTTTCAAATTACAGTTTAGCTGAAGCCTTAGATCTTGGTGCGGTAACTATTTTAACCAAGCCGATTGATCATGAAAAACTTATTTCAGTGATTTTAGAAAACTACATCGAAAGTCATTATGAGAGAGAACGCTTTTTTGATTTAAAGAAAAAGTTCTTGGCTTTTTCGAATGAAACAATTCCGGTTGATGATTGCCAGCTTGGTTTTGGCGGTATCTTCGTGCCCGCCTCTTATAAAAAGAACAGGCAGGTTCCCAATGTTTCAGGAACGCGTGTGGAATTAAAACTCGCGCTACCCGGCAAAAAAGAAATTAATACTATTTGCGAATTGGTCTGGTCTCGTGAAAAAGGTGATAATGACTTCGTTCCAGGCTACGCCTTTAAGTTCATTAATATCTCAGAGAATGATTATGAAGAGGTTCGCAACCTTGTTCGCGAAAAAAAGATAACTTCTTATATTCCACTCGGCCGATCAAATAACTTGCGCGTACAACAGTAATTCCTTACCCAAACGCTTTTTCACAGAATCCTGCGGTGTAAACCAATAAAAGATGCGGAAGTGTTTTTTCAGCCGCTCGTTGAGTTCCCATTCAGTTGCACCCCACGGTGGCCCCTGGATTTTGTACATATTAAAAAATATCCCAAGCAAATGACCCCGTGGTGCTAAGACTCTTTTCCAAACCTTGACGAGCTCATTGCGCCGACTAGGTTCTACGGCGCAGAAGCAAGTGTGTTCAAAGACCAAATCAAATGCGCCTGTAAATTCTTGTGGTAGTTTAAAAGCATCGGCTTCAACGAATTTAATTTCTAAGTGCCCGTATTTCACTTTGGCCCTTGCCAGTGCTTCGGAGCTAAAATCAACCGCAGTCACGATGTGACCTTGACTCGCAAACATCGCAGCATCGTTACCACTTCCACAACCCAAAACCAGCACACGTTGTCTACTTAACTTCAGTTTCGGCAGGAAATTCTTTACAGGGGGTGATGCTTCGTTGAGTTCCCACCCAGGATCTTCGTTTTTGTAAATATCGCTCCAAAAACTTTCATTGTTGGCGGAACTATTGGTTTGCAAATAATTGGGAAGAATAAATTCTTTACCATCTACAATAATCGACTGATCAGTGAAATCATCAACCCTATTAAAAAATTCTGCCTGCGCTGCCCTTGAAAACACAAAGGGCACACCCTGTTCGCTAATACCGTGAAACCTATCCCACTCATCCAGTGTTAAAGAGGACAAAGCAAAGCGACTGGAAAAATCATAGGGAAAATGCGCGCGCCAATGGTAGTCGGCTTCTTTACTAACTTGTAGAGCTACCAAAGGTGCATCAAATGCCTCCACCGCAAACGTTTCCTGACGATGGTTGGTAACGAATAGACCTTCAGGCAATAATTGAAGATGCCGCAGAATTTCCTGGCCAAACTCATTATCAGTGACGCGGGTATCATCAAATTGAAGATACCCCTCATCATCTATTTTTATCTTTTTCATTTATGTTGAGGAGTAATTACGATTCCTGTTTTAAAGTCGATAGCCTCTTGAGAAATGGTAACTTCGTCAAGGGACCACGAAGTGCTCTCGGGATCCTGCGGATTAGGCACGCGATTTAGAA
>CAYPZY010000335.1:0-3761 GCA_964415155.1 uncultured Bdellovibrionales bacterium | reverse complement strand
TTACCAAGCTTCGATGTTTCACCGTATTCTGGTTTGTATCCAAATCCTAAAATTGTTGCCTCAAGAATTGGCTGGTACGGTGGCGTCCTCAACGCCCTTCCAGGCGAGATCTTTGTAGCGACGGCGGAATCGTTTCTTCAAAAATCAATGCCTGTGTCAGCGCTAAAGGAATTTTCTCTGCGCTTAGAATATGGCTCGGAAGTTCCCAAAGACCTCAACGCCAAACTGGAATCTTTGGGCTATTACCCCGCTTCGTTGGTCGAGGATGTAGGAAGTTTTGCTGTTCGCGGCGGCATTGTCGATATATTTTCACCGGCTCATCAATATCCAATTCGTATGGAGCTTTTTGGTGACCTTATCGATTCCATTCGCTTTTTCAACCCCGAAACCCAACGCTCACTTGATCCTACTGACAAAATTATTATTACACCTGCACGCGAAATTAATTTTTCTGATCAGGCCATCTCGCTCGCAGCGAAAGGTTTTCGTACAGACAGTGAGGCGCGGGGACTAAAAAAGGATTTGTATGACACCCAATTGCGCCAGCTTGTACGTGGGCAAACATTTAATGGGATGGACTTTTTATTACCGTACTTCTATGAAAACTTAAGTCTACCGTTGAATTTCATTGGTTCGAACACTTTGCTTTGGTTTGTCGACCCTATTGATGTCGCTCGCAATGCAGATGCTCTTTACGCTCGCCTCAAAAGTGAATATGAAAATTCAAAAGAAGCAATATCACCTAAACCGAATGATCTCTACTTCTTGGATGGAATTGACGGGATCGCGGCAATGGCGAGCCAAAATGGCATTACCGCTATTAATCTCAGTAAAATTTTACTTGGCGATATAGATGAGGGCGATTCGATCAATCACATTCGCTACGCGAGCCAAACCTTTATTCCTTCAAAAAAGGGGGCTCAAGAGCGACCATTGAGCGAACAGGAAAAACTTCTAGTCGACCTCCGTCACCAGGGAAATAAAGTTTTTATTTCCTCCACCAATCCTGTAAAAACAAAACGCCTTTTAGCACAATTTACTGATACTACCGTAAAACTGCAACTAACAGCGCCTCATGAGTTCTTATGGCAACAATGGTTTCATGAACAAACTGGCAATTCCAATCTCATCCATTTGATCGAGCGACCGATTTCGAAACACTTTAACTTTGCCGACGACAAAATCGTCATCCTTGATGATAGTTTCTTTTTTGGTAGCAAAAAATTTCGCAGTCCCGAAAAGGAAGTTAACGAAACTTTAGATAAAGTAAAAGCGCTGAGCTTTGCTGATCTCAAAATTGGTGATCTTGTTGTTCACTCCGAACATGGCGTCGGCTTTTTTGACGGCCTTCAGAAAATAAGTATTCAGGGCCTTGAATCTGAATTCATTGCACTTCGCTATAAGGATAACGACAAACTTTATTTACCGGCTTATCGGGTTGGCCAAATCCAAAAGTATTCGGGTCCTACCTCTGAACATTTACTCGATAAATTAGGAACTGGTCAGTGGCAGGCAACAAAAATTAAAGTTAAAAACAAACTCCGCGATGTTGCTGCTGACTTATTACAATTGTATGCAGCAAGAAATCAGGTGGAGCGACCGAGCTTTGGTTCACCCGATGATGATTATCTAAAATTTGAAAACGAATTCCCTTATGAGGAAACCAAGGACCAAACCCGCGCCATCAATGACATTCTCAATGACATGCAAAAAATTCGACCCATGGATCGTCTGATTTGTGGTGACGTGGGTTTTGGTAAGACAGAAGTTGCCATGCGCGCTGCTTTCAAGGCAGTGCAAAGCAAAAGATTGGTTATCGTGCTGGCACCGACAACCGTTCTTACTTTTCAACACTTTGAAAATTTTAAAAAACGATTTGCCCACTGGCCAATTGAAATTCGCTTACTTAATCGTTTTATTTCTAAGGGCGAAAGCGACAAAACTCTTAAAGACCTGGCGGCCGGCAAGGTCGACATCGTGATTGGAACACATAGGCTTTTGAGTAAAGATGTTCAATTGCCAAACTTGGGCCTCATTGTTATCGACGAAGAACACAAATTTGGCGTCATTCACAAGGAAAAATTGCGCAAACTCTCTGTGTCTGTCGACACGCTTGCTCTTTCGGCAACGCCAATACCAAGAACTTTGAACATGAGCTTAGTGGGAATTCGCGACATCAGTATCATCAACACAGCTCCCATCGATCGAATGCCGATCCGAACTTTTATTTGTAAATTTGACGAGGAAACTATAGCGAAGGCGATTCACTCGGAGCTCACGCGCGGTGGACAAGTATTTTTTATCCATAACCGCATTCAAAGTATATATGACTTAGGCAACCGATTGCGGCAAATTGTTCCCGATTTACGAATGACCATCGCCCACGGCCAGATGGATACCAAGCAACTTGAGGAAGCCATCGTGAGTTTCTTCAAAAAAGAAATCGATGTTCTTCTTTGCACTACCATCGTTGAATCAGGCATGGATATCCCGAATGCCAACACCATGTTTATTGATCGCGCCGACACTTTTGGTTTAAGCCAATTATACCAATTACGTGGTCGCATTGGCCGCTCTAAAACCCGCGCCTATTGTTATTTGCTACTTCCTGATTCTGGAAATATTGATAAGGAAGCCCAAGAGCGCCTCAAAGTTATTCAGGAAAATGTCGCTTTAGGAAGTGGATTTAAAATTGCCCACTACGATCTAGAGCTGCGCGGCGCCGGTAATATTTTAGGCGAGGATCAATCGGGTCACATTTCTGCCGTCGGCTTCGAACTCTATTATGAGCTTCTCGAGGAAGCTTTGAAATCCGCGCGCGGCGAAGAACTTTCAACGCCACTTCCAGATCCAGAGATCAACGTTCGTATTCCTGCGCTTATTCCCGATTCTTATATTCCAGATATCCGTTTACGTTTGGCCTATTACAAATCGTTTAGTCAAATTAGACATCAAGACGATATAGACAACATCGAAGAGGAGTTGCGTGATCAGTTCGGCGCACTTCCCGAAGAAGTTGTCAATCTCATGGGCCTCATGCTTATTCGTAGTCTCTGTAAACAACTGGCGATTCGTGATTTAAGCTCTGGTGTAAAGTCAATTTCACTGGCGTTCACTGAGAGAACGCCGTTACCTGCCGATGTAATTATTAAACTTTCTGCTCTGCCAAACAAAAAGTACTCTTTCACCAAAGACGGTCGTTTGATTGTTAGAATGAACGACATTACCTGGCCAAATATTTTTACAGAACTTGAATTCTTAATTAAGCAATGTCCTAAAACTCGAACTTAAGTCCGCCACCGAACTGAATACCGGTGCTAAAATCGGGATCTGCCGGTTTTGTCGAAGCAACAAATTTTCTTCCCTCCAGATAAATGAAGGTATTTTCTTGGCCATTTTCCTTATAGGCGTTAAAGGATTCGTTAGGAAATAACCAGTCAAGCCTGTAAAGAACGCCACCGCCAAAGTAAGGTGCTACTTGCGTATTGCCATCATAGGCGAGAGCAGCTAATTCCTCGTGAAATATGACCGTGTAAACTCCAGCGATTCCGTAGGGAACGAAGACAGGGTTGTCGAAAAGATTGTCGAGCGCTAAATTCACTTCGCCCCGGATAGGATAGAGCTTCAGAAGTGAGTCTCCGTGAGCAGCTATGTTTGATGATTCACTAGAAACAATTCCCACACCAATACCCGCAGAGATTGACCCAAGAGAAAAATTATATTTGAAGGAAGCTGAAACTTCGATGGATCCTACCGCTAGA
>CAYPZY010000334.1:0-3771 GCA_964415155.1 uncultured Bdellovibrionales bacterium | reverse complement strand
AGAGCTTGAAAGTAAAAAATTTTTCGCGTCACACTATAAGTTCCATATAAGCCTGCCAGGATGACACAACTAAGAAAAAATAGTTTTATCTGAAATGAAAAATCCAAACTAGGATGTAGCAATCCCCACGTTAGCCCCGCCGCCAGAAAACCATTGTACAAACCCTGGTTAGAGGCAAGCAACTCGCTTGCTTTCGCTTTTTCGAGCGTATTACCAAATATTTTTAACCCTTTTGGTTTTGTCCAAAGAAACATTTCTAGAAACATAAAGTAGACGTGCAGAATCGCGACAACAGACACCAATACATTTGCCATATCATAATGCTTTCACTTTTCCATGTTTCCAGTCAAGAGTGCATTTAGAGATATTTGCTTGGCGAGCGGTTTCACCTTGGGCGCCCAAGGTGATTTAAGTAATACAAGACGAGGGGGCTTGTTAGAAATACTTACTTAACTACTACTTTATAACTCGCAGAGATCTGCACGTCATACAAGTGAATTCTGCCGATCGCAACCTCCAGACTTTAACCCGCGCGACACGTTGTTAAATTTTACCCTCAAGCGCTAACAACTTGGCCTTTGCCGCTAATCCACCAGCAAAACCTGTCAGACTGCCGGAACTGCCATTGACTCTATGACAAGGAACAATGATGGAAAGAGGATTTCTGCCGTTGGCAGCACCCACTGCTCGATATGCTTTCGGTCTCTTGATTTCTCTCGCCAAATCCCCATAACTCTTAGTTTGACCAAAAGGAATTTTTAAAAGTGCTCGCCACACCTGTTTTTGAAAATCTGTTCCCGTCATATCAAGTGGAATTGAAAACCTCTGCCGACTGCCAGCGAAGTATTCATTAAGTTGTTTTTCAGCCTCCCGCAAAAGGGTGTTATTTTTGTCTTCGACTTTTACGTCTATCTTCACGCGCGTTGCCCGATCGTTTTCCCATAAAATGGCAGCAAGCCCTTTATCACTCGCAATGAGTTTCAATTCTCCAACCGGTGACATCATCTTTTTAAAAACATAACTCATCGGCGCTCCTCCTTGTTCAACAATGTATATTACTTTTTTAGGAAATATGCTTTATAGTTTCTGCTTGTAGGCGCGCATTACGACTGCAACGCTGGCAATGACAATAAAGTGTTTTAGGCTAGGCACAACCGTTCTACTAATTGTAACAAAACAGGATCCTTATGCCGATGTCTATGGATAAGTGCACTCACATGGTAAGGGGCTAAATCAATTTCCTTGGGGAATGGCACCACCTGCAATGAGTTTTTGTTGGCCTCAACAACTATGTCAGGAATAAAACTCCAGGCATCTGAGTGCTTTAGACTTGTTATTGCGATATCATCACTATCAAATGACAAACGAATCTTAGGCGTAATCCCTAGTTTATGAAAAACTGGGTGCGCCTCACAAGTTTCGACAAGTTGCGATGACTTATGAATGATCGCCGCTGAGGAATTTAAGAACTCGTGTCGTTCTCTAGCCGGCCTCTTAAGAACCGGATGGCCCTTTCTAACAGCAAATTGTAAGTAACCTCGCGCCACCACCTTCTCGACAAGATCAGGATGTTGAATGGGACTAAAACATAAAGCTAAATCTAGTCTTCCAGCGAGCAGATCGTTAACAGCAAAGGCGCTGTTCATCGCATATAAATCTGCTGTAAGTTTTGGATGCTCCATGGTCATCTTTGACCAAGCCAAACAGAGATGCCGAGAAGACAAAAAATGACTGGCGCCCAGTCGGTACTTCCCCTCTAGCGCAAAATTTTCATCTGTCACAACTTCTTTTAGTTGATCCACCTCCTGCAAGATGGCTTTGGCTTGTCGATAAAGTTTGTTGCCAGCAGCAGTGAGCTCGATATTGCGCCCCACGCGTTTAAAAAGATCAACGCCAATCTCTTCTTTAAGGGAAACTATCGCAGCACTAATTACACTAGCACTTATAGGGATTGAATTTGCAGCCTTCCCCACATGTTGGAAGGCCGCCGCCGCCGAAAAGTATCTGAGCTGATCCAAAGTCATAGTTCAACACTGTTCTAAATATTCGAACGATATAGTTCTGAATATACTGATTTTCAAACCAATTCAACCACGCTAAATAGTTTTGAAGAAAAAGGAGTTATAAAATGAAAATTCTATCGTTAACGATACTAGCATTCTCAATAGCAAACACTGCTCTTGCCGAACAAAGATCTCTATTGGCCTATTTGCGGGTTAACGCGGGTTCACAAGAGATATTTTTGGAGGCAGCCAAAGACGTGATCCGCGAATCGCGGCAAGAAGCGGGAAATATCATTTACAATCTTCATCAATCGGTAAATGACCCACAACAGTTTGTGTTTTACGAATTATTTCGATCACACGAAGATTTGGTCTTTCATCGTAAAGCGAAGCACGTCGTTAATTTCTTAGAAAAGGTAAAACCAATTTTGCTAAAGGACGGTTTTACTTTAACAGAGTTTAGGTAAGGAGATGATCACTGCCACGCGCTGGCAGTGAACTCATTTTCTTACTGAAGATTGCAGGCGCCGGTCACAACGTCTAAATACGCGATCGTTATGTCGAACATGTCCTGGGACACGTTCGCCCAAATAGTACTAGCCGACCTTGCTAAGGGAAACTTTTAAATCCACCGCCAACTGATCATAGAAGGCAAGCCAATTTTGCCAACATAAATGAGCCGCATTTAAAATTTGTTTAGCTTCACTTTCGTTAAAATCCTGACCGACCATGCCCTCAGTGCACTCAGTGTGCTCAGGCTCTTGTTGAATGTGGATATCAACCCAGGGAAGCTCTTTCAAACCTGTCGCCTTGCGGACCGCCATGCCCAGTCGCGATACGATGATGAGGTCGATGGCTTCGGTTCCATAGAGATAGCCAATACCAGACAAAAACTCAGCCGAAGATTCGCGATAACCTTCCATCAATCGCTGGGTTGCCAAGTTAGGAGCTGTGTTGGAAATGATGTCCATATTTAAGCCTGCCGACTTCATCGTATCGACAAATAAAAGTTCGTGCGAAAGCTTGACATCGCCCGTACCTAATTCTTGAAAAAGAATTTTTGAGATCAATGTTTTGATATGAAGATTGGTTGAACGCTCGATAATTCGTGATAAAAATGGCGGAAAATAATGTAAAACATGCCAGTACTGTCCAAGAAATTTTTCGACAACATCCATTTCTAGATGTGAAGTACTAGTTGAGATTTTAAAAAACTCATGTTTAATAAAAAGGTCTTTAAACTCTGTTTCAAATTTTTGCTTTACTAATTGGTTGATCATTGCGTCCTCCATTGAAAGAGTAAATGCAAAACCGGACCCAGCCGAAACACCAATCAGCAAAGATGAAATGCCAGTTTCCAACCCCTGTAGAACCATTTTTGTCAGTGTCTAAATGGTTAACAGGGATTTCTGCCTATGTCGCCTATAACGTCCATAACGTTGTATTTAGACCCCGCTTATAGAGGTCGGGCCTCAATGACTTTAACCATCGACATGGTAGGAATGATATTTTCTACTTTAAATTTAGCCTTAGCCAATAATTCAATGAACTCCTCGCGGGTGCGCTCTTTGCCACCATCGGTGACGACGAGCATTTCTAAATCAATAAATTTTGAGAAGTCTGTGACATTGGCCTCTGGCACTACCGTTTCAAACAATAACAATTTACCATTTTTAGGAATTTTTTTGCGAATATGACTTAGGATCTCGAGTGATTTTTCGTCGCTCCAATCGTGGATGATATGTTTCATCATATAGCAATCAGCACC
>CAYPZY010000333.1:0-3784 GCA_964415155.1 uncultured Bdellovibrionales bacterium | reverse complement strand
TATTTTTTCAGATGACAAGAAAAATTGAATGACCTCAAGATTTAAACCAACAGCTTCAAGTTGCGCGGCAAAGTCTACGGATCCGCAAGTGATCGGAAAGGTTGTTGCATAGTTGGTGGAAATATTTTTTGTCGTATCGATACCTCGCTTAAGAAAGTCAGGAGGAAAACGCGTATCGACTGTCGCTTCAAAGATCCATGGGTAAATGGTCTTTTCATACGCCTTAGCGATTTTGATGGTGCGAGGATTTACACCTCGGGTATCGACGGGATAAACATATTTAACATTTACTTTTGTCCCTGATTTTTTCACCAGTTCAAAAAGCTCTGGAAGAAGCATTTCGTTCTCATCGAGAGCGGCCACCACCAACTCAATGGGTCCAGGATAATCCTGATTAAGCAAACTCATTACTCCTTCGGCCATATAAGGCGTTGGTCCTTTAATAGAAGTAATAATACTTACACCTGGATACTCTGTGGAAAGAGACGGAGACGGCGCATCGACGCGCTTGCGAAGTTTATTAAGTAACACCATGCCGGCCGCAAGACTACCCACTTGGTAGAAAAAATTGATGATGGCGAAAATCATTATTCTACTTTTGAATCAGTGTTTTCAGTCCAAGCAAATGAACGAATGATTTTGTTGCAGCTCTTAAGGGAGTTCTTGAAATTTTCTTTATTATCGCGACAGGTGAGAACAAAAGCGTCTTTGTCACGCATGTAAACAACTTGGCGTAATTGCTTTTTTCCATCTCGACTTACTAGATCGATCAGGTAGCCTTTTTGATCTTTAATTTTTATTTTTTTAGCGCCAGAAACATCAAATCCAAAACGTGGGTATTGGTTCAGCCACTTTTGAATATAACCTTCGATGCTTTGTGACTTTGCCAGTGGATCACGTCGCACGGTCAGTGAAGCGTAACCTTTATTGTTGGTTGATTTACTTCGAAAGGAAGTGATGACATATTTACTTTTTTTAGGAGCGGGAATCAATTCCCAGTCTGTGTCGGCGGTATCAATTTTAAAACCTAGTGGTGAGCGATAAAGGCCAAGCTCTGGAGAAACTATTCTAGTTGATATTGGCGCTGGGGCCGTTAGCGCTACGCTTGTGAAAGTCATGATTGATATTTGTAAAAATATTTTTTTCATAGATCCACCTTAACTAAGGTTCAGGCGGGAAGCAAGGCGCGGGTACGACATAATCCATTAGATAGAGCTGATCTTTTCCTGATCGATCGCTTGTAAATAATATACGTTTTCCGTCAGGACTAAAGGAGGGCTCCTTATCGATGGCATCGTTTTGGGTAAGTTTTTTAAGGCATTTGTCTTCTATATTATAGGTGTAAATTTCGAAATTTTTTTCATTTTCAAAGTTGGAACTAAATATAAGAGTTTTGCTGTCACTGTTCCACGAGGGCTGGGCAAATACAGCTGCGGTCTTAAATAGGGGCGTGGCATTTCTGCCGATATTAGTTCCGAGCATCAACTGTGCGTTTGAATTTGCCGTTGTTGATTGATGAATCCAAGCGAGCCGTTTGCCATCAGGAGAGTAAGTGCCTTGGCTATCTATTCCTGGCATTGACGTTAAGCGTGCGATCGTTCTCTGAGAAATATTCATTTGGTAAACTTCGCCGTCGCCACTACGAAACGAGGTAAATGTAATCAAATGGCCATTAACATGCGGAGAAGGAAAGCCGTCTAGCCCCTTGTTTTTACTGAGACGTTGCACGCCACTGCCATCAGAGAAGCTTTCATAGAGTTCAAATGGCAAACTTTTACTGTTATCAGCAAAGAATAAAGGAGGTGCAACAATTTGCGTGGCACTTTCAGATTTGTTAATTTCATTAACCAGTAGTTGGAGGTTTTCCTTAATCTCGTCCGTTGTTGAGGCATAAATAATTTTGCCGGTATTCGCAATGTATCTCGCTTGACTTACAGAACCATCCTGATGAGTGATGCGTCTTTCTTTTTTAGTCGCAAGGTTCATTTCATAAGCTTGCGCCCATGAATGTTGAGGTCTGTTTTTGCTGATAAATATTATACGCTGACCATCGTTAGAAAAAGCCGCATTAAAATTTTCGCCGATCTGGGAGAGCAGAACTGGTTCTACAGGTTTCCACTGCAGCGGCTCGGTGGAAGGCGGAACTGCTGACAGTGCTTTTGGCAAATCACTTTGCGCGGGGGGCGGATTGGGATCGATGAGCTCGTTTGTTTGCGGAGCCGGCGTTTGACACGCGAGAAGCGTCATAGCGAGAATTTGAATTAACTTTCTTTTCATTCATTTCCTGTAGCGAAAGTGATTTCTTAAGAATAGAAAACGGCGCTAGTTGCGGCAACATATTTGTTTTAATCCATCGCGAGGAATCATTAAGTGAAATCGATTTCTTGTCCTTAACTTTTCGTCTAGTCACAGAGACAAAAATCTCATGGTGGGTGATAAAATGTTTAAAATCAAAGGTCGAGGGTTTTTGATTTATTTTTTTTGCTTTTCCGGGAAAAGCAAATTGCTTGCGCAGAAAAGGCAGGTCGTGATCTTTTTGCAATAAAATTTCATTGCCACATTCTTTGATGGTGAGCTGCCACCACCATTTTTCTAACGCACGTTTGGGCTTCTTAAGCGGCAGTTTTGTAAAGGTATTATCCTGCCTCGCAATGCAATTTTTTACCCAAGGGCACAAACCGCAGCGAGGAGAGGTATCCGTGCAAATTTCAGAACCAAGATCCATCAGGGCTTGATTTATCTGCGAACTGGGCCCGTCTTTTGCCAGGCGGTCTGAGTGATCTTGTAAAAGCTTTCTGCCCTTTGTCGTCCAGTGTTCAACGCTTAGACCAAGCACGCGGCTTAAAACTCTAATGACATTGCCATCCACGACTCCGACAGGTTCATCAAAAGCAATACTAGTTACTGCTCTCGCCGTGTAAGGACCAAAGCCTGGATATTCTAAAAGCTGAAGGTAGCTACGCGGAAACTCGCCAAACGCTAGCAATTTTGCAGAACGCAAAAGATTGCGCGCCCGATTGTAGTAACCCAGTCCAGACCAAAGTTCTAAGACTTCTTGCTCTTCGGCTCTCGCCAAGTTTTGTAATGTGGGGAAGCGTAAAATAAAGCGTTGGTAAAATGGTTCGACTGCAGCAACGGTGGTTTGCTGTAACATAACCTCCGATATCCATATTTTGTAGGGATTACGATCAAGACGCCAGGGCAAAGGGCGAGAATTTTTACCGTACCATGCGAGTAAACTTTTACTTAAGTGAGACACACGTCACCAATAGCAATTTTAAAGTCATGGCGCAACCTTTGGCTAAGTCGACGTCACGAACTAAATGTGTCAGAATAGGTGAATGGATTATAAGCAGCTAAGTGGACGTGAATTCCCTCGTTTTTCTGGTGTTAAAACTTTCTTTCGGATGCCCTTCGTTGATGTGAAAGCCGACTATGACGTTGGAATTTTTGGAATTCCTTACGACGGCGCTGTTTCGTATCGGCCAGGCGCTCGTTTTGCGCCCACGAAGGTTCGTGAAATGTCTTCACTTGGCCGAGGCTATCATTGGGCGCGCGAGAAAAATTTTTTGGAGAGGATAAAAGTTGCGGATATCGGGGATTGTCCAACAGTTCCCATAGATCAGAAAGCTTGTTTTGAACGAATTCAATCTTTTGTCGGCGATTTATTAAAACATGACAAAAAATTTGTTGCGATTGGCGGTCACCACTCAATCACTTTATCCTTGTTAAGAAAAGTTCGCGAAAAGTATGAGGTACCTCTTAGACTTATTCATTTTGATGC
>CAYPZY010000332.1:0-3787 GCA_964415155.1 uncultured Bdellovibrionales bacterium | reverse complement strand
GATACGATTGTAGAACTCCTCCTGGACTTGAAAGACAACGGTTACCTTGTCGTCTGTTTCTAAAACCACTTTGCTGACAGAACCGGCGCGTAGACCAGCGATTTGCACGATGGTTCCCACGTGGAGCCCCTCTCCCGTACTGAAAGTCGTTTTCAGTTCATACTTTTTGGCAAACCAGCCTTGCTCAACAGCGACTAGAAAAGTCGAAGTTATCGTCCCGACGATAGCCACCAATACAAATAGGCCTGCGACTCTTTCAAATTTTCCAAATTTTACTGTCACGCAAAAATCACCTTTTTTTCGAACTGTTGATAACTAAAAACTTTACGGTCAAAAATGACATACGACTCGCAATCAAGAGTGTTGGCAAAATTGTTATCCTGACTCACGATAAAACAGTGTTTCAGCCAGCCATCGCGTCTGCCAGCCTGAATATGCTCAACAAGTGCTTCCGCGGCAATTTTGTCCAGACCAATAGTAGGTTGATCGAGAACTAACATTTCAGGATGAGTAACAAAGGCGCGTGCGACACAACAGGCCTTTCGCTGCCCACCCGAAACTGAAGACGGTCTGAGGTTGCGATTTTGATAAATACAAAATTCGCGCATTACCTCTTCCACCCTCTTAGTGGCTTCATTCACATCCATCAATTCGTGATACAAGAGCGGGAGCATCATGTTTTCAAACAAGGTGCGATTAGAAAGCAATCCTCCCATGTCAAAGCTGTAACCAATATTTAAACGGTAAGGCAAAAAGTCCTCAAACGACATGGGAACAACATCTTGATCATTAAATAAAATTTTTCCTTTTTGCGGACTAACAATTCCCGCCAGCATGCGCAGCACAGTGGATTTGCCAACACCAGAAGATCCCGCCAAATGAATGTTTTTATTGGTAGGAAAATCCACACTACAATCTTCAATGAGTCTGTCGTGGCCAGGAAACGTAAATTCGATATTTTCGAATTTTATCGATTCAATTTTAGAAATCGTACGTTTTACGCTCATATGATACCGAGCCTAATAAGCTGTTTTAAATAAACCAAGAACGTAACGATGACGTTAAAAGCAACGACATAGCCGATACTTCGAACAACGGCTCTCGTTGTCGCTTGCGGGACTTCATGAGGGCTGCCTTGCACCCGCATTCCACTATGACAACAAACTGTAAAAATGATGGCGCCACTAAAAGAATTTTTCACCATAAAAACAAAAACGTCAGAAGTGTCGAAAGCCCGCGCTAGTGATTCGATGTAAAACGAAAACGACATGTTGTGCACGAGACTTGAAACAATAAAACCACCGAGGAGGGCTATGACGTTAAAATAAAAAGCCAAACAAAGCACACTGATGATGCCGCCAGCGATTCGCGGAAAAACAATATAGCTGAGCGGATGAATTCCCATGACTTCCAGAGCTTCGATTTCGCGATTGACGCGCATGTTACCGATTTCTGAAGCAACGGCTGTTCCCGATCTCGCAACAACAACAATGGCAACCATAAGTGGTGCTAACTCTCGCACGACGATAACCACCATGAGATTCCCGATCATTTCACTGCCACCCAAAAGCATTAACTGCGCTGAGCTTTGCATGATAAAAAGACTTCCGACGGCAACAGCGATAACAGAAATAATCGGCATTGCCTGCCAACCCGAAAAATAGATTTGTGCTGAGATCACTCGGAAAATGGTGGCAAGGCCTTGTGACTGATCATTAAAAGTGGCGCGGATAGAAAGATATATCATCAAGAAAATATTGACGGTTTCTTCAAAAAAACTGATGACGCCACTACCGAGATTTTCGATAATTAGGAAGCTTCTCATACCCTCAATTTATCGGGATTTTCGCCATAAAAGCGCACTAGACTAACGACTATAATGCGGTGATCAGTAAGCCCAAAAAGAATAAAAAAGTGACTTGAGACTTTCGCTCATTAAATCGCTGTAAGATAACTTCGCTGATGCACCAGTCAAGACTGAGCGCTGATAGATCGGTATCCTTTCGGGAAAGATGCCGCGAAAGGTATTGAAAGCACGATACATGTGAAGTTGCGAAGTAATTAAAACGATATCACGACAATGAAGAGCCTCTACCAGTGCCATCGCTTGTTGGGCGTTGCCGTAGGTAGTTTGCGATCGTCGTTCCAAAATGATATCTTTCTCGTTAATGCTGCCGTAAAAGGGCCACTGCGGAAATATTTCATGAAGTTTTGAACTTGCATTGACGCCCGCTAAAATTAATTTGTTGATTTGTTTTTGCGCTAAAAGATCAAAACCTTCGCGAACTCGACCTAGACTACCCGTCAACACGACAGCACAATCGGCGTGATGATCTTCAATCCAAGCACTAATTGGTGTGCGCTTGACCCTTTTTGCTTCGACATAAAAACGAAAACTAAAGATTAAGAAACCAACAGCTAAAATGATATTGGTCGTCTTAAACCACAGCTTCATCTTTTTGCGATCACTTCGATCTCGACATTAACGCCCTTAGGGAGTGCGCTTACCTGCACTGTTGAGCGGGCCGGTGGATCTTTTTTAAAGTAACCACCATAGACTTCGTTGATTTTAGCGAAATCATTCATGTCAGTGATAAAAATGGTGGTTTTGATGACATTTTCAAGCGTCAAATCAGCGGCAGCTAAGACATTCTTGACGTTTTCCATCACCATTTTTGTTTGTTCGGTAACTTCGCCTTTAAATACTTCCTGATTTTTAGGATTGATAGAAATTTGTCCCGAACAAAAAACAAAACCGTCGACCTCAACTGCTTGCGAATAAGGACCAACAGCAGCTGGAGCATTTTTTGAAAAATGAATTTTTTTAGCCATTCGTCGTCTCCTTAAAAGTAAAAAGTAATTCCCGCTCTCACCGGGCTGTCACCAATGGTGCGAAATTTAGTGCCGTTAGAAATAGAAGTTACACCGACACCGGTCTCAAAACTAAAACCCAAACTATCAAGCCCCATTAGGAAAAATTCACCACCAACATACCCGGATAATTCAAATCCTGATGAGGATACGCCGGAGGTCTCCTTACTTAATAACCCCGCTCCCGAGCCCATATAAAAGTTTAAATGTTCTTCCATAAAAATTAATTTGTAGAGTTTGATCATCAGACCAAAACCAGAATTATTAGTTTCCGTATTTACAGCGAGCGATGCCGAAAACCCCAAATCGTCGTAAGGATAATACTGAGCTGCAATTGCCGGCATGTTAGTAACACCAAATTGATCTTTAAAACCAACGCCTAAGCGATGAGCCAGATTTTTTGCTAACACCGATTGACCACACAAGGTCGTCGTCATCACCAATAGTATTAAATAAATTCTCTTTAGCAAGACGCCTCCATGTTCAATGAACTACTTTCTTGATAGTTTTAATTATTTCCTCGAGCGATGAACCCGGTCCAAAAATCGCGAAGACGCCATCCTTCTTTAGCTGCTTAGCATCATCAGGAGGAATAATACCGCCCAAAAAGATGGGCCGTTGTGCTTTTTGCGCCTTCAAAAGCTTATGAATTGCTTTAACAAGAGGCAAGTGAGCTCCCGAATGAATCGACAAACCGATAACATCAACATCTTCTTGTATCGCCGCCGAAACAACCATCTCAGGAGTTTGATGAAGACCGGTATAAATGACTTCGAAACCGGCATCCCGCAAAGCGCGAGCGACGATTTTGGCGCCACGATCATGTCCATCCAGTCCCGGTTTTGCAATTAGTACGCGTCCTGCTGGTTGGTTTTTATTCTTCATACTCCAAATCCTAGGACTTTTTTTTTGTGAA
>CAYPZY010000331.1:0-3793 GCA_964415155.1 uncultured Bdellovibrionales bacterium | reverse complement strand
CAAACTTTCGAGAGAATTCTGATTGTCTCTGAGGGATTTAAAAAATATCTGCATCAAGCGACAGAAGATGTGATGCTGCTAGGTCAGCCGCGAGCACCATTTGCAGGAAGTGATTGGCTTCAGCGAACTTTTACAGATTGTCGAGAAGTATCGCTGACTGAAATCAGCGCGGATGTCGTTGAGGAATTATTCTCAGAAGTCATTCAACCACCTGACCTTCTGAGTCTGGAAGAACTGAAGAATCCAAAGAACAAGAATCTTCAAACGACTGGAACAAAAATCCGTTCGGCTGAACTTAAGAATGAAGCCCCTGCATTCAAATCAAGTTTTGTGATCCTAACGAAAAATCATGGCAAAGTGACTGCCGAAGAGGGAGCTTTGGCGGAACAGCTACGGCCCATCTTCAAGAGCGAATCGTTCATTACAAAGGAAAAGAGTCTACGATTGAATTTGCATCGTTTTAGCGAACGATGTTTTGAGCATTTCATTCATGCGATCAAAAATCGGAACAGCTCTCAGGGATTGGTACTTGCCGACGAACTCGTAGCAAACTGTTGGCAGTCTTTTACGCAATGCTTCGATTCTTCGCAAATCGATCTTCTGATAAAAACAAATCACTCCTATTTTGAACTGCCTGATTTCTCTAAAATCGCGGGATGGAATTATTCAACAACGCTTCCGCAACGCATTTTTACGGTTGCAAACTTTCTTGCAGCTATAATTGCCGACGGATGGGATGAAAAAATTCAAAAACCGCTTCAGGCCCTAAATGAATACTTCGTCCACACCGAGACAGGCGATGACCAGTTCGACTGCACCTACTATCAAGCGATTGCCGCCTGTGGAAAATCTGAAGTTGATTCTGCTTTAAGGGCTTTTGAAAATATGCGGGATCGCATTCATGAAGCCCTAGAAAAAGCCTCGGAGAATCTGAAAAAAGCACATGACATTTCTCGTGATAAGCAAAAGCAAATGCAAGCCGCATTTTTAGATGCTCGAGCCTTTGACCGAATCAAGGCAATGGGTGGACAAGTTGTTTTCCCTAAAGATTCTGATTCGAAAGATATGTCTATAAAAGAAAGTAAAAGTCGCCCCGTCGGAATGATTGGCGACTGTGATGCCTATTTTCCAAAAGACAAATCCAGGACTCCGCTTGAATTTAAAGGAGCTTTGCAAAAAGCGGTCATTCGCTTTTTGTTCTCTCGTGCTGACAATAAGAATCTGAAGTATTCAGCAACCGTTCACGACATCATTGGAGAAATTTACGGAAAGCGAGCAGCGGAAATTCAATCGAAGGCTTCTCAAGGCAAATGGCGAATCGATACTTTTCTATTTCAGGCGCATCCGGCATGGGCGGAAGGGTTTCTGAAATCGGCCAAGAAAAACGATCCTGCTGATCCGCTCGTGTATTACCTCGATTTTAACTACGAAAACGAGCAACCCAAAAAGCCAAGAAAATTGGTCACTGAAAAATCCCAGGAAAAAGTTATTCCTAAACACTCACGCAAAAAAACTCGTGGGGTTGGAATCACTTTTTCACCGAAAGCAAAAACGAAAAAAATCAGGTAGGTCTCTTCGAGATCACAGGCCAGCCATTCTCATTTTGAGACTTAAATATTTCTCTTTTTCATTAGGCACTTAGCTCGCTTCTGTCTGTTCAATTGCCTTGACCCATCATTGGCCCTACACGGGCTCCCTTCATCAATAGCTGTTTTCTATTCCTAGTCGCGGACCCTAACCCCCCGCGACCAAGGAGCAGAAATGAGTAAATCAAATGTGCTTAAGGTTCGGGGCACAAAAGAGTCGAGCCAAAGAAACAGTCTTCCAGAGGTATTCCCAAAAACCCAAATCTCAAATGACCGCGAGTTGAGACGGTTCATCAAGAAATGGCACCGTCGGGATAAGAACAACCATTTCATGACACCGAAATGGTTGGTGGACTTCATCAAGTTCGTATTTCCAATCGAACTTGATGCCGCTTCAAGTTTTGAGGCCAATACCATCAATGAATTTCCACGAATTTTTACTAAATCTGACGATGCCTTAGAACAATCTTGGAAAGTTCAAAGAGGAAATGGTGTTTTCATAAATCCACCTTATGTTGGAGGTGTCGGCCTCATGGGATGGGCGAAGAAAGTCGTTTCTGAATTTGAAAATCATAACCAACCCATCTTCGTACTTGTTCCTGCAAGGACTCCAGAGAGCGGCTGGTTTCGCCTTTATTTTGAACATGCAACCCATGTCGTATTTTTGAAAAAGCGGCTCAAGCACAACGAACTGATTAACGATAAACCCGCTAACTTTCCGTCTGCTTTAATTATTTTTGGCGGCAATCAGCTCGGCGACAGACTTTCGTATCTCTCAGAGCTCGGAGAGTGTGTCGAGACCGCTAATTTCAGAAAACAAAAAGAAAAGTCGGCGGCATAAATTTGCCGTCTTTAAATAACTAATATTTTTTGGGAGGAGTTCATATGCCTACGATTTATGTAAATGCATTGGAGATAAAGTTTTTAACGGAAGAAGGTAAGGAGTTTTTTAAAAAGGTGACTGGAACTGAAGTTAAGGGAAAGGAATTTCTAGATGTAGAAAAGATTTTTCCGTATCCTCCGGAGGTACAGTCATTAACTGAGAAAGATGCTTGGGAAACAGTCATGTGGGGATGCAGTGGTTTTGGAAGCGACACTGCGGGTATGACAGAAGAAAAGAAAACTCTCGCATATGTTTTCGATACTGTTAGCCATGCCCCTGTAGATTTTCTCCGAGTTCTTTACTTCTATTTTCCAATCGAAAAATTGAGATTGGATTACGACTCCGAGGACAAAACTTTGTATCTTCAAGAGGATGGTACGCTCTGCAAGAAGAAAAATTGCTCTCATGACGATTGCGAATGGTCCTTCATAAATTTTTCTATCGAATTGCAGTGGAATCACCTTCCACATCCAGTATTCGAAGTGGACAAGATGATTAGGTTCATCAAAGAAAAGTTCCCAAGCTTTAGCAACGAAGAGGTTGGTCGGCTTTATCATCGTTTCATCGTGTTAGAGACTGTATTTCCTCAAATTTCGGTTTCTCTTAGTCCATTTATCGAAGCCAAAATCGCCTTTGAAAAGCAGCTCGAAACTTGTGGAAACGAATATTTAAAACTTCTCGGATCATTAAATGGCTACGGAGCCCCACAGAGCTTTTTATCAGTCAGGGGAAAAGAAGAGAAAGCATATAGAGAACTCGCAAGACTATATTCCCAAAACCACATCAGGCCAAAGCAGGATGACTCTCGTATTAAGTCCTAAGACGATAATTCATCGGCGGCTTTTTCTCGTTTTTCTTTGAGCCGCCGATTGTAGGCTCTCTCAGCCCGCAAATCGTCTTTCACTTGCCGTCGATAGCGAGTGACAACCAGCCCTGAATAAACGACTACAAAGGCAAATAGACCGCCTGCCAGTCGTTTAATGACCGCAATGGTTAAGTGGCCTGTCATCCACCCGGCAAACAATAGAAAACTAGATAATACGACCAAAAGCCAATTCACTAAAAACCATCGATAGACATAGGTCATCTCAGGATCATCGTCGCCATCACCGCCGACTGCGGCAATGCGATACTTCATAAAATGACTCTTGATTGAATTTTGAATCATTTGTCGCAAAACCCAAGAGAGTATCACTACGATCAAACTCCATCGCGATAAAATAAGCGATGGCAAAACAAAACTCATAAACAGTGATATGAAAAATAAGAGACTGAAAAAATCTTTGAGCCGCTTCTTTGATCGATAAGTCACGACTATACCTTC
>CAYPZY010000330.1:0-3821 GCA_964415155.1 uncultured Bdellovibrionales bacterium | reverse complement strand
AATCCCTATAAAGATAATTGTACTCATTGAATTCCTCCCTTTAAGTTTTCTGAACTCTTAAAACCAGACCATCATGACCATTAATCTTAACTTTGTCACCGATAACTAGCTTTTCGCTCGTTGCAAATTCCCAAATTTCTCCATGCAGCGAAATAAGACCTCCGCCATCATGCAGTTTTTCGACAACACCAACATTGCCGACGAGTTCTTCGAAAGTACCTTTTTTAACTAAACGCCTTTGCCTAAAAGCGATAAATCCAAGACCTAACATGATTAGCCCTAAGAGAATCGTTGTCGGCAAGATTGCCTGCAACGGTAGAACAAATCCCGTTTTTAAAGGATCAAAAAGTAAAAGACTACCAAGAGTGAAGGCTGCGATCCCGCCAATTCCAAGAGCACCAAAACTAGGAACAAAAGATTCAATGACCATAAGAATAATTCCAAGCAATAAAAGCGCAAGCCCGCCCCACTCGACATCGAGTTTATGAAAACTGATCAGCGAAACAACCAAGCCGATGGCACCTATCACACCTGGAGCCACAACGCCAGGATGGGTAATTTCAAAATACAAAAGAGCCAGTGATCCCATAAAAACAAAGTAAGAAAATTGCGGGTCGGTAATAATATCCAAAACTTTATGGCGAAGCGCGAGGTCAACTACTATCAATCTACCCACTTGCACCGCCACTTCCTTTTTTCCCTCACGCGCCACAACCATCGTCTTTTTTGATTGAGCAAGAGTTAAAAAATCTTCGATGGATGCCGGAACCAAATCGATCCCACCTGCGTCCTTGGCTTTAGCGGCTTCAAGCGATGTCGCATTTTCAACGATATCACGAGCGAATTTTTGACTGCGTCCGCGCAAAAAGGCTATGCCCTCAACCCAACTGACGGTATCGTTAACAATTTTATTGCGCATGTCTTTGTTGAGCTCTTCTCCAAAAGGCATGACCGGAGTGGCAGCTCCAATATTGGTTGCAGGCAATGCCCCCGAAACATGACAGGCTTGCATGATGATAGCACCAGCGCTACCGGCATGACCGCCAGAAGGTGAAATCAAACATAAAAAGGGAACAGGCGAATTGAGAATGTCTTCAACGATCATACGTGTACTTTGCAGATTGCCGCCGGGAGTATTGATGAGAACCAAAACGGATTTACAATCATTCTTCGTTGTTTCTCTTAGGGCGGTTTTAATATAATCGACAGTGGCTGGACCAATCACACCATCAAGTTTGATTTGGGTCGTGCAAACTGATTGTGCCTGCGCAATACTTAATAACACAGAAAAAAGCCAGCTCATGACAAATCCTTGATCGCTTTTGCCAAACTTTTTAAATGCTCCCAGGCTTGCCGCTTCAGTTCCGGTTTCGCAATTAATTCCTGTGGGTGATAACTAAAGAGAAGGCGTGTACTTTCAAGTTTCTGCCAATGCCCCAGACTATCTGGAGTTGCGAGACTGCTACCCAACACAAATACTATTTGTGAGCCTGAACGCAGCTCTCTTAGTGAACTCACCTGCATAAGTTCGATTTGTTTGCTATCGATCTCGATCGCCGAAAACATCTTTCGAAGCAGCTCCATACTTTCGTTAGTCGTTTGAGCGGAATCAAGAGCTACTTGCCATTTCGCTGACGGGGTCTCCACAATATTAGCGACAGCAAAACTATTAATTCCCAAAACTTCATGAAGGTAATCAATGTAGGTTTCAAACATGGGCAAACCTTATGAAAGTCTTTTCAGGCGGTCATTAAAATTCCACGTTAACGCAGAAAGACGGCTTACCTCGTCTTTGGTCTAAAATCTCATTTTAATTCACTAAAGCCCTCAACGTTAAATCCACAGCGCCGAAGTAAATGAGGTACGAGGAGTAAAACGTTGACAGCACCCAAAACAGCCGCAAAAAATCAAAATTTTGTCAGTGAGATACCCAAATATCAGGCCATTATAGATGATTTTAACAACTGCTGTTTATGTGGTACGGAGCTGAGTTTTACCCACCAACCCGACTATGAAAAGCTCTTGATCAAAGAAGAGGCTTATTGTCCTTGTTGTAGTATAAAAACAAAAAACAACAGTCACACCTTACAATAGTTCGCTATTTAAATAAAAAACTAATATTCTATTGCTAGGATAAACATCATGGAAAGACAATCGGCCGCCAACGAAAGCTCCGAAAATCTGCGACGTCTTCGTCGCTGGCGTGTTTCTACCTTTTGGGTCATGCTCATTGGTTACATCGGCTATTATCTTTGCCGCGATAACTTGCCGGCAGCGTTTGGGCTGTTAAGCGAAAAATTTGGTTTTACTAATTCACAATTGGGTCTGATTGCATTTTACTCAGAACTCGCCTACTCCGCAGGAAAGTTTATCAACGGCCCCCTCGCTGACAAACTCGGTGGAAAAAAGTTTTTTCTTCTCGGAATGTTTGGCTCGATTGCTTTCAATGTCCTTTTTACTTTTGGATCGACAATTGGTTATTTCATTTTGATTTGGTGTTTTGCCCGTTACTTTTTGTCCATGGGTTGGGGAGGACTCATCAAAGTGATAGGCAGTTGGTACGAACATGAACGCCATGGCACGATCATGGGAATCATCAGCATCAACTTCCAATTTGGCAGCGTGGTGGCCCGCTATTTTTCTAGCGCTCTAGTGCAATTAGGAGTTGGTTGGCAAGGCCTCTTTTATTACCCAGCCGCTATTCTCTCAGCGATTTTTGTTTGGTCTTGGTTTGGCAGCAAAGACAATCCGCAACAGGTTATTCCAGGCACCAAGTTTGGCTCATCCTCTGTCGAGAAAAAAAGTGTCATTGAGCATGGCGGCAGCGGCGGTACCGACGCCATAAAATATTTATTGAGACTGCCAATGTTTCAAAAGCTTTTATTATTTAGTTTTATTTCTCACATTCTACGTTCTGTGTTTTTGTTTTGGACGCCGAAACTATTGTTAGACATCGGCATGGGAAATTCCGATGCAATTTTTAAATCGGCGATTTTTCCTTTTTTGGGTGTAATCGGAACAGTCCTTCTTGGTTGGTACACAGATCGTTTTGTTAAAAACGGTGATCGCGCTCGCCCTATGGTTTTTATGTTGTTGGGATTAGGAGTTTGCCAACTAGCTCTCGCCCACTTTACTCAAGTTGCTGACAAACCTTATGGCCTGATCGTTTTTCTCATAGGACTTAGTGGCTTTTTATTATTCGGTCCCTACTCGATGAGTTCTGGTGTTTTATCGCTGGATATCGCAGGTCACGAACGCGCCGGTAGTTGCACTGGCCTTATCGATGGCGTCGGTTACATTGGCGGCGCCCTCGCCGTATGGGGCGCCGGTAAAATGTCAGATGCCGGTGGCTGGTCTCATGTTTTCAGTTCACTTGCAGGATTTTCGCTCGTCGCGGCTTTTGCAGCTTTACTGTTAAGTCGAGATTTACGCAGGCATTTTGCGTCGGTGAAGCGCGGTACGTAACCGCTCGATCAAGACGTTACCAAGGAAACAAATCAAAATTGATTTGCAATACCTCTTTTGCCGGGGCGCTTTTTATAACGGGCTCTATTTCTCGGAGAAATTTTAAAAACGCTTCGTGAATTTGCTTTTTTGCTTTATCGTCGGCAGAAAAAGTGACAGAAAACGCAAAGCGCTCGTCGGAAGGAACCTTCACCAGATAATTTGCCGATAGCGCTCGAAATAAAATATGATATGGAGTGCACAGAGGCGAATCACTGGAAAGCTGAAGATGATCGTCTAAAACCTTATAGTGATTGCTTTTTGTTTTTTCGATGATTCCCAACCGTTCTAAAGATGAAAATATCTTTTTGGAGTAA
>CAYPZY010000329.1:0-3833 GCA_964415155.1 uncultured Bdellovibrionales bacterium | reverse complement strand
GCAGGGCCAGCAGGCCCAGGCCGCGGCCGAGCTGCAGAAGAAGAAGCCGCTGAATACATCAAGCGTGAATTTAAAAAGCCTGTTGTCGCTTTCATCGCCGGTGCCACTGCTCCCAAAGGGAAACGCATGGGTCATGCCGGTGCTATTATCAGTGGTGGAAAAGGTAGAGCTGAAGATAAGTTTGAAGCTTTGCAATCAGCCGGTTGTCACATTGCCCGTAGTCCCGGCGATCTTGGCAAAACGCTGAAAGCGCATTTGTAATTTTTTATTCCCGCGGTATTTTGCGTACTATGCATAGCTGCGGGATGATTTCTTCGGCGAGACCCACCTTGGGCGCCCAAGGTAGCCTTTAAAATTTCCATTAGACAAATCAGGCTATCACATAATGACCAATTTTTAGGTTTGCCATGTCGGATTGGTGAACAGATTTTACTTTCGACAGTGAAAACATTTTGCATATCTAAAGCAAAGGCGTCGTTGCATCTGGGGCACGATATTTTTAATTTGACGTGGTTTTCCCAAAACCTGAAACTCTGCAAAGGAATTCAAAAGGAGAGAGTATGTACAATCTATCGTCTTTGCTTTTTAGTTTATTTTTGGCTTTTCCAGCGGTCGCTGCTTCGCCCTACGATACACTTATTGGCTGTTATGACGCCGTATCCATTAACGGTAAACCCACAGCATCAGGTGGATTTGAATCCTCGATTTGGGTGGGAAACGTTCATTCCTATTATAATCTAGACAATAGTGATCTAAACGGGTTGGTCGCCTCGATTGTCATTAGAGAACAAGCAAGTACAAGTGAATATTCTCCGCACGCATTTTTAAATGCGCCCGGAGCGATTCTAAAAGAGTTGGGTCCGCAAGAATTAAATTTTTCTTTCCATGGAAAAATAAAATCGCGTAGGGATTGGCGAGTTCATACGCTGAAGTATTCGACTAATTTTAAAAAGTTAGCGGATGGTATGCTTCAAATTTCTAGTGAGTCCGATGACGAAAATGATCGCTGGCCTAAGACGTCTAATACATTCATTCTTAAACCTACTGTGTGTAAAAAGCAAAATGTCGGTGAGCTTCCGCAGTGGAAGTAACCGCGCGAGAACGTATCGGGGAAACTCTGCGAAAACCCACCTTGGGCGCCCAAGGTAACATTTTCCGACACAAATAAAAAAGGCCCAACTAAGGGCCTTTCCAAAACACAAACTTTATCCGCAAAACTTATTTACAGTTGATGCCTTCAACCAAGCTGCCTGCGGGAAAGCCATGACTACCGTTAGTAGTCAAAACGTCTTTGCCTTGGAGTTCAGTCAAAGTGAAAAAGTTAGCAACGATTTGTAATGCATTTTTGCTATCAACAGCCAAAATTTTTACGATAGCAGAAGTTTTTTGGCTAGCATTGCTAAGGTTTGCAATACAAGTGAACTTGCTCAACGTTCCCATTGTTGATTCGTCAGAAAGTTTTTCGTCGACTTCGAGCTCTACGCGTTTTAAGAAAACTTCTGTTTTAGCGTGAGTGACAGGGTTATAGGTGCGAAGGCCAAGATCGGCACCGGCTTCACCTTTCATATGAGTCATTAACTCTTCCATTTTCAAACCTGCGGTTTTAACCCAATTAGCTTTAGCTTCGCCTTTGACTTCTAGGATAAGATCGCCAACTTTAAGTTTACCGCTCTGGGCAGCAGGTGAGTTGGGAATAATTTCCTTAACACCAAAATGCTGTCCTTGTTGGGCGAGAACGAGCCCTACACCAACTACTTTTTTGTAAAGTTGCTCACTCGCACTTGCTGATTGAACAAGAGCGAAAATTGAAGTGATTGTTAAAAATGATTTTAAGACTTTAGTCATACATGACCTCCTTTTGCACTTAAGCATCACCGATGAACGCCACGAAAAGCAAACTAAAATCCAAATGCGATGAGTAAAATGCTTAATAATTGAGATGGTGCTCTAACGTAGGTCCAGGTTTTAAATGTTAAGATCTATTTTTTGGTCCATTTGATCTTTGTCTTAAATCTTCCGTAAAATATATTATGGAAAAAATATTTTATTTTATTCTTGGAAGCGTTCTATCAATTAACATCGCTAATTCGACAGATTTTAAATTAAAACGTGGGGTTGGCGCCTGTTCAAACTTACCACAACAATCTGACAACTTTGTGTGTAATGCCGTTGGTTGGCCAGATCACAATGCGAGAGTCGATCTTATCAAGCAGGAGTTTGTGGAAAAGTACGGACGGCAAGTTCGTTGGGGACTTTTTGATTACTACTATTTCTTTCATGGCGTGAAGAAGTGCGAAGGTTTTAAAGAGACTATTGTTCGGCATTTGACCGCTCGCAAAGATCTTGATGAGTTGTGGACACAACTTGGCAACAACAGCGACTGCGTTCGCAAAGGTCAAGGTTGGATTCAAACGCGAAATTTAGAAGTATGGAACCCTGATGGCAGTCCAGGCACAGATCTAAATGCGCTTAAGGAATCCATTGACGTTCCTGTTAAGCAGGTCAGTCAAAATGATGCGATTGAAAGCCATGATTCCATGACTGTAAAACTTAAACCATCGAAAACAAGAGCTGCTAAAGAAATCGATGTACCCGTGCAAGCGGCACCGAAACGCCAGCCACAGAGCGAAAGCTTTCCTAAAGAATATTTCTGAAGAAATGGAGCACTTATCTTAGTAAGTGCTTCGTGAGTTTTTCTGTCCCGAAAAAACAAAGTAAAGAATGATATAACCAATAACCGTTGTTCCTAAAGACAACAAAGCCAAGAGTACAGCTAGAAATCTTACAACGCCGACTTCGACACGTGTTCTTAAACTGATCTCGTGACAAACACCAAGAATTTTTGGTTGATAGGCTTCGTGAACAAACTCTTCACGCGGTAAGCAAAACATAAGCGCGATATAAACAAAAAGTCCCACGCCAGCACATAAGATACTTAACGCCCATAACAGGCGCACAATCCAAGTTTGGACACCAAAATTTCGGGCGATTCCGTCACAAACTCCACCTATCAATGCGTCTTTACTACGAACCCATTTGTCTTGATTTCCATTTATTCCCATCCCCAAGGATTTATGATAATTATACGAAGTTGGCAAGAACCGTCTTTTAGTGCGAGGAAGTGATGAAATATCTGCATGGGTTTAGCAAAAAGGAGCAGGATCGGCTTTATTTTCAGTCACGGTTACTAAAGGACAAGATTTTTGCCTATCTTGATTTCAGTGAATGCAAGACAATCATAGAGATTGGTTGTGGGGTTGGAGCACAGACAGAAATGCTCCTTAGAAAGTATCCAAAGTTGCAGATCTGTGCGGTTGATGCTTCACCTGCGCAGCTCGAGCGTGCCAAAGAGAAGTTTCGTAAACATCCTAAACGTAAACAAGTAGAGTTCATCTTGGCTGACGCCAAAAATTTGCCTTTTGCCAAGAATACTTTTGATGGAGCGTTTATATGTTGGTTACTCGAACACGTTCCGGGTCCCTTACAAGTGGTGAAAGAAGCCTATCGTGTTCTACGCCCCGGAGGAGAGATTTTTTGCAATGAAGTCTTAAATAATACTTTTTTTGTCGACCCTTACAGTCCTGCCACCATGAAGTACTTGTTTGAGTTTAATGACTATCAATGGACTATAGCTGGGGATCCCTTCATCGGAGCCAAACTTGGTATTTTTTTGGAAGACGCAAAATTTAAAGAAATCGAAACTTTTCCTGCCGTCGGTCACTATGATCGTCGTGACAAGCCTTCGCGAAGAGATTTTATTGAGTTATTTAAGGGAATTTTTATGAGCGCGGTTCCCTCGTTACTAAAAGAGAAGCGAGTAACTAAGAAGCTGG
>CAYPZY010000328.1:0-3835 GCA_964415155.1 uncultured Bdellovibrionales bacterium | reverse complement strand
AATAGTCATCTATTATCATGAATTATGAACACTATGATGTGGAGTAATTTCCTAAACTTGCTATATTGCGGCATCGTGATTGCACTAAACTTTAACCTTAGGAGTTTTTATGAGTTTTAGGAAGTTTTTGACGACAATTGTCTTTGTTTGTCCACTAGTTAGCCAGGCAGTCGGGCCGCGAGACGGGGGCGGAGCTACCGCAGCAGTTTGTTTTAAAGATGGGGTTGCGGCCAAAGTTTTAAATTATAACGAGAACGACAAGCGTAAAGGCCAGCCTATGGATATTCCCAATAAACACATTGGCGATATCATATCGGTCATCCCTCTTGATTGGAAAGAAGCTATTGGCCTTACAGATAAACTGTTAACAATGAAAGAAAATGAAAGTGAATTTCAGTTTCTTGATCGAGTTTTAGAGCGCTTTAAAGTTGTCACTCCCAAACTCTACGAAGGACTTATCCAAGCGAAAAAGTCATTGACGCTGGATAAGGTAAGTCAAGATGAAGACGGCATCTCACCAATGCCAGATGTTGCGGCGATACCGCGCATTGATTTCGAAAAATGCGTGTATGCAACTATTGCTTATCAAGAAGGGGCAGCAGCCAATCTTAACCGCGTCCACATCGATAAGAGAATTTTTGCCCTACCTTACACCAAATTTTCGAAATTTCATCGCGCCGTTACCTATCTTCACGAGGTGGTTTACAAATATTTGCGAATGATAGCCAATGTTGAAAATGGCAATGCTGCTCGCGGCTTTGTCGGACTGTTTTTAAGAGAACAAATTACTCTACGAGAAATCTATGACCAATTTAATCTCGCCAATATAAAATACAATCATATTTTGGCCGACGTAGAGGCAGCCGGTGTCATAGGCTTAACTGGTAATACCGGCAATTACCAACTGGGTCCAAAGGGTGCTGGTCTTACGGTGTTGTTTAATGAGTACCTTAGTGACGTTAAAGAGCGTGCTCTCAAGTTTGAACCCAATCGTGTGAAAGAGCAGGTCTTTGCAATCATTAACCAACGCCTCATGGGCCGTTCGCTGAGAAAAATGTCTAGCGAGCAAAAAGAAGATTTAATGAGGCAAGTCTCGCGGCAGATGACCAACGAGCTGACTCCCCAGATCAGTAGCAACTTACAACTTCACTTTATCCAAAATTTAGAACCTCAACTCGGACCCAGCTGGCAAACACGTTTTATGAATTTTCCACTGCTAAGCCAACAAGGTAAGAATACTCTTGCCGGCATCATGGCGACGATTATTCATGAGCCAAAATTATCCTTAAAAATGACATGCGGTAATTTTCTAATCTTCGCCGACAACAAGCTTAGAAATAGCGACCTGGTCACCACAAGGTATCTTGCCGAAGGAGCCTACGAAGAATGCGAATACGAGGTCGGAGTTTTTACACCGAATTTATCTAAGGAACTAGACAACCTTTACAACGAAATGGTTGAAACTCCCTTCTAATTTAAAAAGCAAATTCTAACTATCAGCCACTCAGGTTTGTGAGTGGCTTTTTCTTAAAGGAGATCTTTATGAAGTACGTATTCTTTTATCTTTTCACATTTACTTTTTCGACCCAAGCTTTGGCCTGGGAAGCCATCGTCAGACTCCAAGGAGGTAAAAAAGAAGTCTATGCCGAGCGGCTAGTTAAAAAAATCGAAGAAATGGGCCTCAAGCAGAGAAAGGCCCCCACTACATTTATCACTTCACTTCCCGTTAAGGTACAACAGGGCAACGACTTAGGACAATGGATTATGGACCACAAAGGTTGTAAGCAGTTGGACGAAGAGTGTTGGAATTTTGTGAAACGTTTAAATGTGGCCGGGAGTTTCGAAGTTGACGACCAGGGTATGCTGACCCTTGTCGCCGAGAACTTTGAAGATCGCTTACGAGTCCCCGCCGAAGGAGTGAACTATTATTTTTCCGTGAAAAATCAAAAAGAGCTTTATATGCTTCACGGAATAGTCGCAGTTTTTGTCGAAGATAAAATGGAAAAAATTCCTTATATAAATGTCTTCGGTGACATCGGCGGTGAGTGACTTACGAGACTCCTCAGGAATAAGTGTAAACCGCTCCTGAGGAGAAATTACGAAATTACTTAATTTCTTCTTTCAACACGACATTGTAGTCGACAAAAAAATCTAATTCCGCAGGAGTTAGAAACTCAATCACTTGATCTGTCTTTTCGTTTTTTATAAAATTGTCAGCAGCGCCGCCACTAGGAGCAATCTCCATACGAATGATTTTAAAGCGTTTTAACTCCGCTGGTTTCGTTTGGTTACCTTCTCGATCATATTCTGCCGGCTTTTCTGCCGTGATCGTGTAGCTCACAACTCGCGATGAAAACGTAAGCCTTCCTTGAACACGTGTTCCCGTTGTGGTGCTAGTACCAATGAAAAAATCATTGTGCCTAGTGTGCGTCTTGTAGGTGGCATATTGATCCATAGAAAGATTGGGACCGCCCAAATTATTGTCCTGAAGATATATTTTTTTGGCTCTTAATTTACCAACAAGGATGTCGGCACTGACTTGCGAGGCACGCCGTAATAGGTTTTGATAGAGCTCTTCCGCACGGCCTGCATCAGCGTCATAGCCCAGTAAACGAAAATTTAAATCTTCGATATGACGAACGTGATCATTGCGCTGCAACTCGGGCATATTTCTGTTCATGTAAATATGAGGAAATTCGTTGTATGGACTTGGCAGTGAAACATTCATCTGCGCCAGCAGTCTTTTAACTTCTGGAGTAGACATTCCCTCTTTTGAAAGATTCACCTCAGCAATTTCATTCGGAACGCAGTTCAAACCGCGATAAATACAGGATGATACCGACTTCACGCCAGGCTGAAGATCGGGAAGTTGAAGGTGGGTTCTAAGATAGGCCTGTTTTCGACCTCTTCTTTGTTTTTCCGATCCACCACGAAAATAGTTTCTGTCATCAAGATTAAGATGGTCCTTATTCAACGCTCTTGCCATTAACGTGTAATGCATCTCGCTCTGATTCTGCGAATTTTCAAAATTTTTGCAGGAATCGGGAAGATTATCTTTATTTGCGTAAGAGGCGACTATACTTACCTTATTGATTTTGTAATGAATCCGTAACGGGTGTTCTGGGAAATAGTCTTTGATCTCACCCAGTCTGCGTTTTTCGATCCATTCGACTTTTCCCGACTGAGTGTATTTGCAAACGGTCGGATAAGGAATTTCCTTATTGTCTCTAGATCCTACTTGCCTTACCCATAAACTTTCAAATGAACCATCGGCACCGAGAGTGATGATATCATCATCATCGCTATTGCGACCAGTCGTATACTCTCCAGAGTGGACAGCTAGAAACTCCGCTGTAATGTTTTGCCCACCACTTGGAGCTTCATTGTTATTCCTTGAACAAGCCACGAGCGCCGCCAGAGACAAAAGTACACATACCTTTTTCATAAAGATTCCTTTAAAAAAATTGAGCTACGGAATATATCACAAGTGAGACGTTTTGCCTTAAGTTTCCTTGATGCAAACTTTCTAACGATATTTTTTTCACTCCTTTACTGGGCCTAGAATGAATTTTAGATTTTTTAACTTGGAGTCAGCGAATGTGGGGGGGAGCATTTCACTAAATTCCCACCCTTTTCGCCGAAAATAGGCACCGTCGAGATATAAATTTCACTGATTATTAAGATGACCGTTAACTATTTTACTAATAAGAAGTCATAATTTATAAGTTACAAGAGGAGCTCTTATGAAATACCTGGTTTCCACGTTAATAGTTTTTGTGTTCCAGACCGGTCACGCCAGCGCTCACGGTGCTCTAACCTGTGTTTATGAAGCACC
>CAYPZY010000327.1:0-3850 GCA_964415155.1 uncultured Bdellovibrionales bacterium | reverse complement strand
CCGGCGTGGCGGGTACTTCCGCCAAGATCTCTATCGCTTCATTATAGAGGTCCAAAAAGTAAAAGAGCAGTGCAAAGTCAACGGCCGCGTGCTTCTGTGTCTTGACGATTTTTTTACAATGTTTCAGGAGTATTTTTAGCCAATGTTGCACGTCAACTGGTAGTTGCGGCTCTGGCGGTCGCAAATGCAGCGACTTTTTTTTATTCGCCGACATCTGGGCAATTAAATCTTCGGCGTGGCGACGCTCAAAGTCCTTCCAAGTGGGCTCGAGCGATGAATCTTTGGGAAAGATTTGCCGGTACTGATTGATTGCCTTTCCCTCTTCTTGCAAGATTCGTTGATTTTTAAAATAGAGGATTTTTTCCGTGAGATCTTTTTTCTTTTCTTCGACACGCTGTAAAAGCCGCTCCTGAAAATCTTTCCGTTGCTCAGCAAAGACGTTACTGAATTTTGCAAGTGTTGGAAGGCACAAAATTTGATCCAATTCACCTTGGACACGAGCGCCTTCCAACATCATGTCGATGTAAGAGGGAGGTATACTTGGGGTGAGATAAATTAACGCCTCCGCAAGTGGACCCCACGGAACCGGTTTTTCATTTTTGGCGAGCTCCTCGATGAAATTAAAAAAAATCTGAAACTCACCGGCGTGATAAAGGAAATGGCCAATTTGGCGCAGAAGTTCGCCATCGCTTTTTTTAAGCGCCTCCTGGGCTAACGTCTTAGAGATTTCCTCTAACGGTTTTCCCGCGGATAGTTCTTGTTGAATTTTGATTTCAATTTCTTTAATCAACTAAGCCTAACCCCTATTATTTATTCTAAATTTTACGAGCAAAATAGGCAGGCTAGGCGCGAAGCATTATTTGTTTACGCGCTCGACGTAAACCCCGTTTTGGGTATCAATTCGCAAAGTGTCGCCCACATTGATGTGAAGGGGAACTTGCACGACGGCGCCTGATTCAAGGGTCGCGGGTTTAAAAGTTCCACTGACGGTATTGCCTTTAAAACCTGGGTCTGTTTGCGCAACTTTTAAATTTACGGCCTTTGGTACTTCAACGGCAACTGCGCGATCATTGTACACGAGAATGGTTACCGGCAAATTTTCGGTGAGGTAGAGAGAAGCTTCACCTACTACTGAAGGATCCAAATCAAGTTGTTCAAAACTAGAGGGTTGCATGAAATGGAAACCGCCTTCGTCTTTGTATAGAAAGTTCATCTCTTTAAATTCGACATTGGGGATTTCAAACTTTTCGCCAGATTTAAATGTTCGCTCAAGGTTAGCGCCAGTCAGAAGGTTACGTAATTTTGTTCGTGTGAACTGGTTACCTTTACCGGGTTTTACGTGTTGAAAATCGACGATAGAGTACGGCTGAGATTCAACCATTATTTTTAGGCCTTTTTTAAAATCAGATGTCGAATGCATTTTAGCTCCTGTGCGGTACCAACATAGCGTCGGTTTGTCTTTTGCGACTTTGAATTTGTGATAATAACTTATTCAATAAATCGCGCTTTTGATTAACGGCTATATCACGGCGATTAAGCGGTTTCAACTCTTCCAAATCAGTAACTGCTGTATTTAGTTGGCGAAATTTACGAAGGCGTTCGCTGATTTCAGGGTGTGGACCGAAGTCAGTTTGCCCGCTAATGAGGATGCCGATGGATTTTTCAACTTCATTTCGGGCCGCCAAAGCATCGGCGAGCGAGAGAAGTCGCTCTAAAGTTTTGCTGACTGTTTGCGTTTTGTTGGCGGCGGTCTCTTTAGTCGCGGGAATAGGTGTTTTGCGAGCAGGCACTTCTTTGACCGATTTGAGTTGGAATACTTCTTCAGAAAACTCATCAGCAGTTAAACTCTCAAGCTGCTTGACGGATTCCTTGGCAGCTTCATCATGAGGATTCATCAGCATGATCATTTTGTAAGCATGAAGGGCTTCTTTAGGACGACGAAGTTGCAATAAGGTTTTGGCGAGAATTTGATAAGCCAAAAGATTTTCAGGTGCCAATGCCACGGCTTTTTGTAAATGTTCAACGGCTTTTTCTAAGCGATTAAGATCAGAATAAATGCGGCCGGCGACTAATTGCCCGCTGGCAAAGTGGGGATGATGAGAAAGTCCGTTGGTTGCAATTTGTAGGGCCTTTTCAAGCATACCCATTTTGCGATAGGCTTCGGCTAAAATTGCAAACACCTGTGACTGTGGATTGCGCTGATAAACAAGTTGATAGCGTTCCACAAACTCGGGATCAATTGGTTCCATGCCTCGATCATGACATGAAATTATTTAAGAAAATACTTTAATTTAGTTAAACAACGTGTCTAAATATTAGCTGTGAAAATCATAGGAATTGATCCCGGCTTACAATTCACAGGTGTAGGAATCGTTGAACGTCAAGGTAGTGAATGGCGCCATCGTCATCACGAAGTTTTAGTCGTACCAAAAGACTTATCACTGGCGGAGAAACTATTCTTTATTAGTGAGAAACTCAAAGCCATCTACCAACAAGTTTTGCCGTCCGTGACAGTTGTTGAACGCGCCTTTTTTGCTAAGAATGCTGACAGTGCATTTAAATTAGGCTTAGTGCGTGGTGTGTGTTTGTCTTTAGCTGGAGAGTTTCGCTCTGAGCTTCAGGAGTATGCTCCACGAACAATAAAAAAAGCTATTACTGGTGACGGAGCTGCCGATAAAAATTGCGTTCAATTATTTGTTCAGCGCTTACTTTGTATTCAATCTGACTTTGCTCGTTCCGACGCTTCTGATGCTCTGGCTTTGGCTTTGTATGGGGGTTGGATGTGTGATAGGAATCAAAATTGGACAGCGAGAGGAATTGATTTGTGATTGCTTACTTAGAGGGCGTAGTTAAAGAAATTACTGAAGAGTCAGCAACGATTCTGGTTCAGGGTGTTGGCTATCTGGTTTTTGCCTCAAAAAACACACTAGAAGATCTACAAGGTAAAGAATTTGTTTCCGTTTTTGTTCATACTCACCTACGTGAGGATGCACTTTCACTTTTTGCTTTTTCAACGATAGCCGAGAAAGAAGTTTTTTTCTCACTGACCTCGGTTAATGGTATTGGGCCCAAGGTGGCTCTCAAGATATTATCTGGTACACGTGTCGAAGAACTCGTGCGCTGGATCGGTGAGGGTAACATAGGTGCGCTTACGCAATTGCCCAAGGTTGGTAAAAAGACTGCCGAACAAATTCTTTTTTCCTTAAAAGACAAAATCTTTTTGAAAAGCGCTAAAGAAAAAACGGATTTTAAATCAACTGTTAAAAAAGATATTTTTTCGGCTCTTGTTAACCTCGGTTACAGTTCAGCGGAAGTCGAAAAAGTAGTTGCTCCTATGCCCGTGGACGTCGAATTTCAAGCTGGCGTTCGCGATGGCTTGTCACAGTTGTCTGGTCATAGTTAAAGGATGTAAACGATGATCGAAGAAAGAGTTATTACCGGCGACAAACTCTCGCAAGAAGGATTATGGGAAAATAAACTTCGTCCGCAAAAGTTTAGTGATTTTCCCGGTCAAACAAAACTCAAAGAAAAATTGTCGATTTTCGTCATGGCGGCTGTTAAGCGCAAAGAACCGCTCGATCATATTTTGTTCAGTGGCCCGCCGGGACTGGGTAAAACAACGCTTGCTCAGATTATGGCCAATGAATTAAACGTCGAATGTAAAACAACATCTGGCCCGGCCATTGAAAAAAAAGGCGATCTGGCGGCTATCCTTACGAGTTTGAAACCGTTTTCAATTTTATTTATTGATGAAATCCATCGCTTAGCGCGACCTATTGAAGAGTATCTTTACAGCGCGATGGAAGATTATTTTCTCGACCTCGTCACCGGTGATGGTTTAGGGGCACGT
>CAYPZY010000326.1:0-3892 GCA_964415155.1 uncultured Bdellovibrionales bacterium | reverse complement strand
AGTGAGTGAAAAAGAAGCCATTATCGCCAAACTAAAGTCTTCGCTGGAACTTGCTCAATCTGAACAATCTAAAAAGGCATCACCCTCTCAACAAATGCAAGACAAGATCAAAGAGCTTGAAGCCAAGCTTTCGGAATATGAAATTATCGAAGACGACATCGCTGATTTAACAATGTACAAAGAAGAAAATGCCCAGTTGAAAGAGCAGATCAAGCAGCTGATGAAAAATCAAGGGGCTGCTGATGGTATTCCGCAAGCAGCTGCGCCTGCCCCAGCACCTGCAGCTGCCGCTCCTGTCATTGAATCGACACCCGCACCTGAACCAGTACCTGCACCCGCACCTGAGGTAGTCACTGAAGCTGAAGTCAAACCGGCAAGTGAAGCTATCGGTGACGACGTGTTAGAAGAATTTAAAGCCGCTGTTGCTGAGCAAAAAGAGGCCGCTGCTGCACAACCTGAAGCTGTGGCACCAGCGCCTATGCCGGCACCGACACCAGCGCCAGCTCCTGTTCCACCTCCAGTCGCTGCGGCTCCTGCTCCGGAGCCCGCACCAGCTGAGGCTGCGCCTGCAGGATCAAGCATTGATGATGATTTGATGGCTGAGTTCGCGAAAGCGATCAATGAACAGAAAGCAGCAGCACCACCTAAAAAAGCAAAAATTATTCCTACGCCCGCGCCCAATTTAATTGACGATTCACCAGATGAACCGCCACCTTTATTTCCGCTAAGCTCGGCAGCGAGTGGGCCGGAAACGCAAGACATTATGGAAGAGTTTGTTGCCGCCGCTGTTGATGATGATGGTAGCGGGACCAATGTCCAGTTAACTATCAACAATGAGGCTCCTGCCAACGATGTTCTAAGTGGACCTGCTGATACAGATAAAATGCTTTCCGAAATGGATTCTCTTAATAATCTCGCTGGAGATAGTGCAGAGGGCTCACTTGATAGCATTGATACTGACAAGATGCTTTCCGAAGCTGATGAATTAAATCAGTCAGTCGCCAATAAAAAATAATTTACAGTTCACTACTTTCCTTCGTAAAATTTCAAAATGAAAAATACATTTTTAGGCTTTCTATTTTTTGGTTCCACCTTATTTGCTGCTGTTCCAGAACAAAATAACTCTTTAGTAACAGAGGCGCTCAAATTGCCTACTGAAGTGCGGCTTGAAACGCTTTCAAAGCTCGGACCCAAGGGGTACAAGGAGTTGGTAGATATTGCCTTTGATTCTAAAAACGGTCTGAAACTTCAGTGGCGGGCACTTTCCTCGATCGCGTTGATAGGTAAAGCGCAAAGTATGCCTGAGCTTGAGAAAGCACTGGTAAGTAAGCAATGGTATCTGCGCAATGTCGGTCTTGTTATGTTAAAAGAGGTTAAGCCCGATGCTGCAAAGAAATGGGCAAAAAAACTCTTATCCGATGCCTCGCTTATTGTTCGTACCGATGCAGTCAAAACTCTTCATGAAATAAAAGATGCTTCCAGTAAAGAACTTCTCTGGAAGAAACTTTACGATAAGCAAAACTTTCGCGGTAAAGAAAGTCTCTGGATTCGTAAGTATATTGTCGATGCTCTCCTGGATTTTAAACAAACCGGTGATGAAGCGAGATTTATAAAACTTCTCGACGATCATGATGCACAAATTCCACCGCGAGCTATTACGGCCTTAGAGGAGTTGACCAATCAAAAAATGGGATCACCACAAGATTCCGTAGTCAAGAAATCTAGACAGTGGAAGAGTTGGTGGGCGAAAAATAATGTTAAGGCTAAAACATGAAGGCGATGATTGAATTCAAAAAAAAACCTGTAAAAAATTTCATGAACAAATCGGTGGCCGTTATTTCTTCTGGCGCGACGGTTTACGAAGCTGTTCAAAAAATGTGTGGTCTTAAAATTGGTGCTGTCGTAATCATCGAAGATGATGTGCCAACTGGTATTTTTACAGAGCGCGATCTTGCTTATAAAGTTGTGGCTAAAAATTTAGATTATCATAAAACGTTTTTAAAAAATGTTATGACTAAACGTCTGACTACTATTTTGCCAGATGCAACCATTCAAGAGGCCATTCTTTTGTCGGCAACAAAGAATATTCGTCATCTACCTGTCGTCGATGAGAAGAATAAATTAATTGGGTTGGTGGGAACTAAAGACGTCATCGGCGAGTTATTGTCGAATTTTTTACCATTGTAGTGTAGCGCTTAAGGTCGATGTGACATGATTTCGCTGTTTCTTATTTCAAACCTTGTTTCCGCGAGTGTTAATCTTCAGCCGAAGCTTCTTCGCGACTGGACACAAGAGTTACAGAATTCTGAACCCTGTAAAACTCCGTTTTTGGTGACTTACGCGGCAAAAGGCAAAACTCTCTATTTCATCGCTGCAAATCACGGTGAAGGACCCCTCGAGAGTAGTCGCACCTTTAGGATAATCGAGGATACTTTTAAGAAACATTCACCGACGATTCTTGTGGTAGAAAAATTATATAACTCAATGGGCGTTTCACCCAAGGATCGCTCAGATGAAGCTTTTTCTTGTGAGAAGGATAAGTTCAGAAAGTGCACGGAGATACAATTCGCCATCTATCAAGCGGTAACGAGAAAAGTTCCATTCATTGGTGGTGAGCCGGATGATAGTATTTTTCTAGAAGAATTAACTGGCAAATACTCAGCCGAGGACTTAGTCGGGTTTACCTCGTATGTGAATTTAATTCGCTGGAAACGTCGGAATGAGACTGACTTTGAGAAAAAATGGCAAACGGAAAAGACGACAGAAGAAATGCAGAGGAAATTTAAATTTGAAATGACTTATTCCAGTTTTAAACGGTGGTTCGAGCTTAAGTTAGGGAAGCCACTAACCATAGAAAACATTGATAGCTATGATATCGCTCCCATTAAAAGCTCAAAAAACTTTCTTCAGAACATTGCCTATGACAAGGATCCCATTAGAGAACGGAAAATCATTGGCACCATAGAAACCGCTTTGAATAAGTACGATAGTGTTTTAGTTGTTTACGGCGCCGGCCACCATGTGAAGCAAAGTCCCGTATTTACTGAAGCGCTCGCAAAACCGAAATACGAATGTTACAAAGATTTACCCTGAAGGAAATCGCTCACTACTTCTAGTTTTTTTATCAGAGAAATGCTTTCACAGGCTTCCTGCATGAGAACTCTGGCCTTTGAAATATCCTCTGGCAAAGGAGTCTCGACTTTGAATCTCTCCTCGTTTGGCCATTGAGCATAGGCGATAAAGTGGCCCGCACCAGCCTTATGAAGGCGGGAGCCGAGACTTCCACGAGCTTTATAGATACCTTCGGTAACAATTTGCCAGCTACTCACAAATTGGTTTTCGCAACCAGGTTTCACTTTAAACTCATAAATAGCGACGAACATTTTTTTTAAATCCTGAAGAAAGTCGTGATTCCGTAATTCGTAAGATGTTTTTAATATCTGTAAAAGTAGTTTCCGAATCGTTATTATAATCCATTAAGCGATGCTGATAATTTTTTTGCGATACGATTTCAATTGTCTTCCGGACTTCTTCGATAACAGGCAGCCTATGATCGAATTTTCCATAAACTTGCAAGGTCGCATATTTTAAAGCGCAATAAAGACTAAACGTTATGGCAGTAACAGGACATATACGATTGTCTTTGCGATTCCTTTTTTCTTCGTGTTCTAAAGTCTGAGAAGCCAGTTGCAGAACTTTGATCTCATCAGAGGGAATTAAAGCGGTCTTATGATCAGCAATCAATAAATTCGCTACAAATAGAATGCCAAGGAAGGTAATTTTCATTGCGGCCAACGTCGCATTTATCAAAACCAAGCGCAAGAAAAAATAAGAGAAAGTAACAGCGCTTCGTTAATGCAGTCAAAAGGGCTGCAGCTGGCACCTATTAACT
>CAYPZY010000325.1:0-3898 GCA_964415155.1 uncultured Bdellovibrionales bacterium | reverse complement strand
AACAATCAACAAATTAAAAAAACGTGGCGTTACTTCAATACTCGTCACGCACGACATGCCAAGCGCTCTCGCCGTTTGTGACCGACTAATGATGCTGATGGAAGGCCGAATAGTTAAGACTTCTACACCACAAGAAATTCGCAATGAGAATGCCGGTATCATCCAAGATTTCATGAATGGGGAAAACCTAAAGCTCAAAGAGGAGAAAAATGGAAACTAGCCGTGATGAATTTAAAGTAGGGCTATTTGTTAGCTTGGGAGTCCTGGTTCTTGCCACGATGACCTTTATGCTGGGCGGTGATAAAATTCTCTTTCATAAGTATTACTATTTGAAAGCAAGCTTCTACAATGTCGATGGACTCGTCAAAGGTAGCATAGTTTCAGTTTCAGGCGTAACCGTCGGCAACATCGAAGACATCGTTTTTTCGACCAACAATCAAAAACTAGATATCATTCTACGTATCGATGAACAGTTTCACAAACGCATCACAAGAACTTCAGTTGCTAAAATTAAAACTCAAGGCGCTCTCGGAGACAAATTTATTTTTATTGCTCCAGGTTCACCGGGACAACCGGCACTTAAGAATGGCGAGAGTATAGCGACCGAAGAGCACGGTGATTTTTTAGGTACCCTCGCCGATCATGCAGAGGGTGTTAATAGTGTGTTTGGAATCATCAAAGAATTAGAAAAGCTTCTACAAAACGTAAATGGCGATGAACGTAGTCTTACGCTCATGAAGAACCTTAATACGTCTGCTGAACATATGTCGGAACTCTTGCAGAGCACACAAAAAGTGGTGGCGGAATTTAACGGCGAGATTTCAAAAAATAAAAGTCTCTCGCGCTCGCTCGGACATATGAGCAATATTTTAGAAAAAATAGATAAGGGCCGCGGCACTCTGGGTTCGTTAGTAAATGATCCGACTGTTTATCACCGACTCCAAGAGCTTTTAGGCGGTTCGGGCAAAAATAGTTACTTAAAAGCGATGATTAGGAAGACGATCGAAAATGGTAACATGGAACGTGAAGACCTTAAATAGGTCAGACATTTTAAACCTACTAAGAAAGCACCGTGAGAGAATCGCTTTCACTTTGGCAATTTTTTTACTTTGTAGTTTCCCTTCGTATCGCATTTCTTATTTTGTCGAAAAAAAATTTCCAAATTATATACCACGCGCACTGGAGCCCGGCTCACCGATCCTGGTAAAAGCTGCCGAAGGAACAACCGCTTACCACATTTCCGCAAAGCCAATGTCTTTGTTGAAGCGCGAATACTACTTTGGTGGTGTCGATTTATATTCTGGAAATACAATCTTCGTCAGTGGAATTTGGCAACCTCAAAGAAGCGCCTGGGCAAAAATGCTTTTCGCAGAACCTGTTAGCTACTTTGTCTGGCCCATCACCGTTGCAAAACCAAATTATAAAACACCGCTCCATTTGCGTTTTCCTGCCAACGTTCAAAGGAACGTCATTGAAGGCGATAAACGCATTAAAGAAGAGCAGCGCAATGCCATGCGCCTGGCGATGCTTTCCGATGACAAAGAACTAACAGACTTTTGCTGGAAAAAACCCATAGAATCAATTCCCGTATCCAAGTTCGCGAGCCCACGCTTCACTCCCGACAACACCATTTACTATCATTCAGGCCTCGACATGCGGGCACGCATGAACACTCCTGTAAAAGCCTCCGCCGGTGGTGAGGTTCGTATCGCTGAGCCGATGATCGTGCCAGGGAAAGTTGTTATGCTTTACCACGGTAGCGGATTGTTTTCTGTTTATATGCATCTTAACAAGATTTTATCGCAGCCAACGCAAACGATAAATAAGGGCGATGTTATTGGTCTTTCGGGTGATACGGGCCGGGTGGAGGCTCCTCACCTTCACTGGGAACTTCGCTGGAAAGGTAGTTCTTTAAATCCCCTATCTCTCGTTCAGTTGTTGGCAAAGCTTTGCGATCAAGGGTAAATCGTATCTTGCGTACCCAGGGTCTTCCTACAAATTCATTAATTTTTTCGCGAATCTGTTCACTCAAAAAGCTTAACTGCTGAATGTAAACCGGGTGTTGAACCCATATTAAAAGGGTACCCTGATCAAAACCGACGGGCTGGCATTGACTTGAGATTGTAGGCCCGACAACTTCGGGCCACTGACTCCACATCTTCCAACGTAAAAATTGCCCTGAGATAGGCGTTTTGCTGTTTTGCAGAAGAACTTGCAGAACGTCACTTGCCGAGGTTAATTTCGAGTGCTTTCGAAAACGCTTAAAACTTTTATCCTCATCCGCCATAAGGAAGTCCTAACATGAAAAATGAGATGTCGACAATTCATATTGTAGGTGCTGGACTTGCTGGCAGCGAGTGCGCCTTTCAGTTGGCGTGTATGGGTTTTAATGTTGTGCTTTATGAAATGCGTGGAGAAACTATGACCCCCGCGCACAAAACTTCGGGCTTCGCCGAACTCGTTTGCTCCAATTCCTTTGGCAGTGAAACAGATTATTCGGCACCTGGCCAACTCAAGTGGGAAGCTGAAAAACTAGGATCGTTGATATTAAGTTCCGCACGTCACGCAAAAGTACCTGCTGGAATGTCTTTGAGTGTTGATCGCGAAATTTTTTCTCAGGCAATTAGTTCGCGCCTCCGCTCCCTACCAAATGTCACTATTTGCAACCGTGTTGTCGAAAGTCTCGACGATGTTCCTCGGCCCGCCGTCATTGCGACCGGCCCCCTCACTCACGCTTCTTTAGCCGCGAGTTTACAGAGTCACTTTGGTAAAGACTTTTTATATTTTTACGATGCTATTGCTCCCATTGTTGACGTCGACTCAATCAATGTCGACATAGCCTGGAAAGGTGATCGTTGGGACAAAGGCACCAAAGATTATTTTAATTGCCCACTAGATAAGGAACAATATTATCGCTTAGTCGGCGAAATAAATAGCGCCCGCAAAGTAGAGTTAAAAGAATTCGAAAAAACGCCTTACTTCGAAGGCTGCATGCCCATTGAAGCGATGGCAGAGCGTGGAGTTGAGACCTTACGCTTCGGTCCACTTTCACCTAAAGGCCTAACTAATCCCCGCACGGGCCGCTGGCCCTATGCTGTTGTTCAACTTCGCCAAGACAACAAAGAGGCCACCGCTTACAATCTCGTTGGTTTCCAAAGCAAAATGACTTACGGCGAGCAAGCACGCGTCTTGCGAATGATCCCAGGCCTTGAAAACGCAGAATTTTTAAAGTACGGCAGCATCCATCGAAATTTATTTATTAACTCTCCCCGGCTGTTAAGTCCCGACCTCTCCTCTCGCCAAGATCCTTTGTTGTTTTTTGCAGGACAAATGACAGGAGTTGAAGGTTATTTTGAATCCACCTGCATGGGTTTATTGGTCGCACGATTTATTTCAGATCGCCTGCGTGACCTACCATTCTCGCCTCCGCCACGCGCAACCGCTCTTGGATCTTTGTTGCACGCGATAACTCTCGAAGAAAAAGATAATTTCCAACCGACCAATATAAACTTTAGCTTATTTCCCCTGTTAGGCTTAGACGGCCGCGTTCCCAAACAAGAGAAACGCCAACGTAAAATTGATATTGCCAAAGCTGAGCTGTTGAAATGGTTGGGTGAGTCTACTCTTGCCCCAGCGGCGGAGGTTGCCCCGATCTAGTTTAGATTTGCTGAGTTTTTTTCGGTGCGGGTTTGGGTTTGTGGCGTTGGGTTGGGGTTTGGGGTTTGGTTTAGGTGGGGTGTTGGCTTTTTGCTTTGCCTTTTTGCCGCAACGTCTCCTGGTCGCCGCGGGTTTGAGTTTTAGGCTTTGTATTCGCCGTTAGGTTAGCGCAGTTACGTTAGATAGATCTCCATCTGTTTCATTCCCAACTGCTCGATCGCAGCTCTCTGATTGCACGACC
>CAYPZY010000324.1:0-3914 GCA_964415155.1 uncultured Bdellovibrionales bacterium | reverse complement strand
GAGTCGCATTAACTCAGCTTCTTTGGCTTGCACTTCTTCCATCTTATTAAGCAAGGCATCTTCCGAATCGGCAATTTGCTTGGAAAGCAAACCCAGTTCTTTAGAAAGATCACCAGCCTGAGTGCCGCTTGCCTCTAGTAAGGTCTTTAACAAATGATCCCGTCTTCCTTCGAAAGTAGCTATATTTTGTTCTGCAGTTTTTATTTCCTTTTGCAAAGATTTGATTTCACCACTTAGTTTCTTTGTCTGGTCCCGATAATTGAACTTTACCTCTGGCGACTTGGCGACAATATTTTGCACAGGTACTTCTGCAACGGAAACTCGATTGCTTAAAGCTCCTTTTTGCAGGCTCCACACGTATTCATCATAGGTACCAGGATAAACTTCGACTTTGCCGTCGCGTATCTCCAAAATCTTGGTGGCTACTCTTCCAATGAAACTACGATCATGGCTAACGACGATCACAGTTCCTTCGTAGTTTTTTAGAGCATCGGTCAAAGTTTCGACCGTTTCAAAATCTAAATGATTTGTTGGTTCATCCATGAGCAACAGAGGGCTTCTCTTCAGCAACACCTGTCCCAAGGCCACTCGCGACTTCTCGCCTCCAGATAAAATTTTTATTTTTTTTCTTACGTCATCGCCGGAAAATAGCAGTGACCCAGCCATATTAAGAATATCCTGCGCTTTAACTTCGGGATGAGCAGCCCTTTCAAGAGCACTTTGTACATCATCATTCATGTCCAACTGTTCTGCTGAATGTTGCGAAAAATGAGAAAGAGTCACCTGATAACCTAAAGTTCGCATCCCAGCAATTAGAGGCAACTGCGCGGCCAAAGATTTTAATAACGTTGATTTGCCCGCGCCATTAAATCCAACCACGCCTAAGTGTGTTCCTTTTTCCAAGCGCAAATTGACATTCTTCAATATAACTTTAGCACCATAACCTAAATCCGCCTGAGAAAGGGAAAGTGTTTCTCTGCCCGTATGAATTGGCGCCGGAATTTTTATTTTTGCTCGCACGGGCAAATCTTTAACTTCGATGTTTTCCATTTTATCGAGCATCTTCATTCGACTCTGCGCTTGCTTTGCCTTGCTTGCCTTTGCTTTAAAGCGCTCGATGAAATCGTGCATTTGTTTGCGTTTAATCGCCTGATTCGCGGCCTGAGCTTCTAGCACTGCACGGAGTTGCGTCTTCTGTTCAAAATAGTCGTCAATGTGACCAGGAAACTTAGTGATTTCTCCCGCCTCAACTTCCAAAGTAAATTCGGTTGTTCGGCGCAAAAACTCACGATCATGCGAAATCAATAAAAACGCCCCATTGTAGTCTTGCAGGAATTTTTCCAAAGCCAAAATGCTCTCGAGGTCCAAAAAATTGGTAGGCTCATCAAGCAGCATAAGATTGGGCTGCAAGCCTATCAAATAAAGTAATTTCATGCGCATCCGGTAACCACCGGAGAGTTTTGCCAAAGGACTAGAAAAATGGCTTTCAGTCAGACCTAAATCATTGCCTAATTGCTTCAATTCCCATATTGGCTTACTACAATTTTCGCGCAAATAATCTTCGGAGGTTTGTTCCAGGTTCCATTCAGCTTCCTGCTCAAGATAACCGATTCTTAGTTGCTGAGACTTAATCAACTCGCCCTGGTCTAACTCAAGCTGCCCAACAATAATCTTAAAAAGCGTTGTTTTTCCAGCCCCATTTGGCCCAATAACGCCGACATGTTCCCCCTCATTGATGGAGAAACCGGCGTCATTAAATAATTCACGGCTACCAAAACTTTTCTTGCCATTTTGAAGTTGGAGAAGATTCATGTGCAAACCATACTAAAAATCTAATTACCTATCACCATTAAAGTAGGCCAGTTGAGAAAGTACTTGATTCTTCTAACAAAAACCATCACTTTACCCTCGTGAATTACACCGAGGTTTATAATTTTTGGTTTAACGAATTAACTTCCAAACAATGGTTTATGAAGGATGAGCGATTAGATCGCCTTATTGCCGATAGATTTGGCGAAGTCCATCGGCAGGCCGCGGCCGGCGAGCTTTTCTCGTGGCGCTCATCGCCGCAGGGACGTTTGGCCGAAATCATTGTTCTTGATCAGTTTTCCAGAAATATCTTTCGCGGCGACGCCCGCTCGTTTGCTTGCGATAGTGAAGCTCTGGTCTTGGCTCAAGAGGCGATAGCTCAAGGGCACGATCTTCAGTTAAACTTACAGGAAAAATCTTTTCTATATATGCCATTTATGCATAGTGAGTCTTTGCTGATTCATGATCAGGCGGTAAAATTATTTACTCAAAAAGGTCTGGAATATAATTTGGACTTCGAATTTCGTCACAAACGAATTATTGAACGTTTTGGCAGATATCCCCACCGCAATGCGATTCTTGGGCGAATTTCTTCGCCCGAAGAGGTTGAGTTTCTTAGCGGTCCCGACTCGGGGTTTTAGTATTACAAAATCTTTGCTGCAGCACTCAAGGCGCAATCTCTGCTCGAAAAGCACGAACAGAGATTTGACACATTGGTTGATAGTAAGACACTAACTAAATTAAAACAGTTAACCTACTGACAAGGTCTCACGTTTCTTTTTTGCGAAGCTTTGCTTACCAAGACGATACCATCCCCTAAGTCGATTTGTAGTTGTTCGCTAATATTCTCAGAGCAAAGACCAAAATCATCTTTGACTTTTCGCTCTCTAATTACTTCGAAAGAAGCTTCAGCATAGTTAAATGTAGATCGCGCTTTATCGACGACCCTTTTTAGTTTCTGCAAATCACAACCCATGCCCGTCGCTAATTCGTGACGTAGTTCAATGGATCCCTGGGCAACAATTGTTGGATTTTTTAATATTGTGCGAGTTTCCTTACCCTCTCCTACCATTGTTTCACAACCAAGGCCCGAAACATTAACCATTCCTTCGAAACGAATGGGACTTTCGGCATTCGCAAAACGAAATACCAACAAAACGGCTAACAAAGTTACTTTCATAACCACTCCTTATCTGATCGCTTTACCGCGACAATGAATATGTAAAACTTTTCCAAAAATTAATAAAATAAATAAAAATGTAATTTGTAATAGATAAAGTTAATGTCAGAAGACAGAGTGCCCGAACCGCGAAAGCGAGTCCGAGCACTGCCAAGAAATTTTAAGGATCAGTTCACATGATGTTAGATATCAAGTTAATAACATAAAAAGTTTTGCGGTGGGTTGACCGGAGTTCTAAGTTTAGAGTTAAACGCTTGAATGGTCGCATGCATGCCCGGCACTTTTTTAATGTGGACTTCAAATGCAGAATAATTTTCGGGAGCTCCTGAGAAAGAAATTTGCGCTGTCCTCGCAAGTTTACCATTATGAAAATCGGTTAACTCTCTTAATTCTGCATCTTTGAAAACAGCTTTAATTTGGTAGAGGCTACTATAGCCATGTAGCACGTTAAACACTGAACTGAATTCTGACTGCCCCGAAGGATAGGTGTAAAAATACGTTAAGTTATCACCGCCCAAACCAAGCTGCGATGTGCAATTCAAAGGTTTTACTGGCACTCCGCGGGATTTCTCCACCATTCCCGTTGTCGAAAACAAGGATGCCACGAAATAGCGGGTTCTTTCAGAAGTAAGAGAGGCGTTATTTATTTCATTTGCAGAGTTTTCGAGAGCCTCTCTGCGATCCAACATATAAGCCAACTCATGCCCAACGAGAGCTGCCTTTCCTAGTAGAGACAACTCTTCCCATTTGCTTTTGACAATGCTTAAGTTCTCACTTTTATCAGAAAAGTAAGCAATCTGCTCCAGTTTACAACCTTTATCTATATCGTATCGCCCAATATCGTCGGATAATGGCAAAGCATCTACGAATTCTACTTTTTCAAAACGCTCAGTCTTAAAATTGAAAAAAGGTTTGCCAGCAAAGA
>CAYPZY010000323.1:0-3925 GCA_964415155.1 uncultured Bdellovibrionales bacterium | reverse complement strand
CAATGGCTTCGGTATTGTCCGAGGAACCGTCATCGACAACAATGCATTCCCAATTTTGATAAGTTTGGTACAGCAGTGATGCGATTGCTCGGCCTATCGTGCTTGCAGCATTGTAAGTGGGAATTATCACACTGACGAGTGGTTTCATTCTCAAATCATTGCATGGCAACTAACGCTAGTAAAACGACGTCCCCGCCTTAAGGCCAGTTAGCAATTATATATTTGGACTTGCGATAACATCAGGGGCTTTTTACGATTAAAAAGGTCCAGTGTTTCCAGGAGTTTTTCATCGTCGGGGTTAGCGTTGTTATTCCTACTCTTAATCGTCAGGATTGTCTAAAGGCAACTGTCGAAGATTTGCTCGCGCAGAAATATCAACCGCTACAAATTGTTATCGTCGATCAGTCTGAAAAGCCTGATGAAGATGTTCTTGCTTTGGTGAAAGTGACCAGTAGTGCAGAAATTGATTACTATCACGTTGGCTTTCGTGGCTTGCCTCGCGCACGCAATTTTGGCTGGCAAGTTGCCAAATATGAAAATATTATTTTCATCGATGACGATGTTAAACTATTGCCAGGCCTAATTGTAGAACACATTAGATCCCTGAGCATGGACAAAGTCGGAGTAGTTGCAGGTGGAATTGACGAGGTTCATCGCAAAGATAACCCCACGCCGACTCGCACGGGCCAATTCAACTATTGGACGGCGACGCCGCATAGAGATTTTAATTCCTTAATTCAACAAGAAGTTGTGCAAGCTCCCGGTGGAAATTTTTCCTTGCATAAAAGTGTGATGAAACAAGTAGAGGGCTTTGATGAAGCGTTGGGTATCGGTGCGGCTCTTTACGAGGAAACTGACTTTTGTCTTCGTGTAAAAAAAATAGGATATAAAACATGGTTCAACCCCAATGCGAGATTGAAACATTTAGCTCACGAAACTGGTGGATGTCGTGTCCCAGAAGTTCCCCGCTATTTATGGTCGTTATCAAGAAATCGCATGACAATCATCTTTCGTCATTTGCGTCCCTATCATTGGCCCACAGCCTTAATGCGGCTCGCTCTGCTAAATTTTTCTTACACGCGAAGTTCTAAAAATCCGATGACATTGGTAATGGGAGTGCAAGGTTTTATAGAAGGGTTTCGTTTGATATTTAGTCGGCCTGTTGTAACGCCGGTAAATCCCAAAGATATTTATATGCATGTCGCAAGTGGAAAACTCCATGGATAACCCTTTTATCGTTCATGTCATCGATGAGTTGCGTGTCGGTGGAGCGCAAACTCATCTACTAACACGTCTCGAAGAAGAGAGAAAAAGAAAAGGTATCAGACATAAGGTGATTTGTTTATTTGCGGGAGCGACGCTTACCCATAAACTAAGGGATCTAGGTGTCGAGTCATTGGAACTTGATTTTTCACGACATGTGCAGGCGAAAAATTTTATTCCGCCTTTGTGGTCCCTTAAAAAAATTTTTGACCAGGACCAACCCACACATGTTGAGGCTCATCTTACATGGAGTAGAGTTTTAGCGCTTCCGGCTGCGTGGCTATCAGGCGTCCCGAATCGCTATTCCTTCGAGCATGGTGATATTTATTTAACATCTCCCGGTATGCGCCTTTTAAATTTCACATCTCAATTTTTTACCGATGAAATCATTTGTTGCAGTGAAGCTCTAAGAGCTTGGTTTAACAAAGCCAACTTCACTTACTTTTGTAAGACCTCCGCGTTGCATGTGGGTATTAATCTCGAGCAATTTTCCGTTAGTAAGAATGCACAGCTCAGAGCCCAATGGAATTTCCCCGACAACACATTTGTTTTTTGCGCGGCGGGGACCATGGGTAGAGGGGTGAACAAAAGATTTGACGTAATTTTAAAAGCCTTCGCGAAGCTTCAAAGCCAAGTAAAAAGCGTCGGTATAGTCATCTGCGGCGATGGTGAACAACGTCAAGAACTTGAGCAGCTTGCGCAGAAACTAGGAATTTATCAGAGCGTGAGATTCTTGGGTCTTCGCAGTGATGTCAACACTGTGATGGCGAGTAGCGATGCCTTTTGTCATGCCGCTCCTTTTGAGCCCTTCGGACTAGTGATTGTCGAAGCGATGCTCAGTGGTTTGCCGGTTATTGTCCCAAAAGCCGGCGGGCCAGTTGAAATTATTGATCAAGGAAATTTTGGACTTTTCTATGCACCATTAAGTGTCGATGAGTTAACTGAAAAGATGCGGGTGATAATTGAAAATGGCGCCTTACGAAAGAAACTTGTTAGCGAAGGCAAGCGGCATGTGGAACAAAATTTTCTGATTAAGGGTTACGTCGACAAGGTTTACGCAAAATATGAAATCTAAAAACAAGTCCGTTTTAATTGTTACTCCCTTCTTTGCACCGCAATCTCATGCAGCGGTCTTCAGGGCTTACAAATTGGCAAAGTACCTTCCCCAATTTGGTTGGAAACCCTACGTTCTAACAGTCGACACCAACTATATGTACAACGAAGATCAAACTCTGTTGTCAGCGCTGCCAAAGGATGTCGAAATTCATCGTACTCAGTATATTGAACCAACACTTCGTGGTTTAAGAATGCATTTTGGCGGCAAGGACAGGACCTTTAAGAGTGTCAAACACGCAATGGTTACGCACAAGGCAGAGGCCGTCAGTGTTTCCTGGCGCGAAAAATTTTATGGTTATCTACGAGATCACTTTTTGTTTACACCTGATCACTATTGGACATGGTATTGGTCTGCGCTAAAACGGGCGAGCCACCTTATTCGACAGAATGATATTTCGGTGATCTACACAACCTGCTTACCCTACACGTGTTTGCGAATCGGTTTAAAACTTAAAGATAATTTTCCAGATCTGAAATGGTTATCCGATTTTAGAGATCCCCCAACCTATTCGCAAACCACTTGTTCAAAAGTTGATCGTGTTTACCAGCAGCAGAGAGATATTGAAAGGCGAGCCCACGCGCGTGCCGACGCCATCACTGGCTTGGCCGCATCTTACTCACTTATTTTTCATGACATGTATCGTGCAAAAAGCGTGAAGTTCATTCCAACAGGTGTCGATGAGGAACTTCTGCCAAAAGAAATGGCGACCTCGCCCTTTGATCACCCCTATATATTATTTGTGGGAGAATTTTTAAAGGAATACGATGAGACGATTTTTAGACTTTTTGCCGAAGCTCTAAAAAATAATGATTTTGCTAAAGAGAATTTAAAATTGATCATTGCAGGGAATCAAAATATAAATCGCGCTTTAACGAGTGGATATATTGAAAAATTTAAAATGAATGATCACGTAAAGTTTCTTGATCATATGCCACAGCAAGAACTTTATAGATATATCAGCGCCGCTCGTGCTGTTACACTCATACCCGGTCCCCATTCCTTTTGGTGGACTAACTTTGCCAAACTTGTTGATTACATGGCTTTAGAAAAACCGGTTCTAGCGTTGGTTCCTAACCCAAGTGAGGCGCGGTCAACGCTAAGTAAGGCAGGCTTGGGAATCTTCTTAGATGGCAGCTTTTCCGATAAGCTTCGGGTATTTTCGAAATTTCTAACTGAGGGTTACCTGAAAGTTAATCCTAATCCTGAGGAGTGCCAGAAGTACTTAGCGAAGAACATGACAAAATCGTTTGTCGAAATATTCGAAAAGCTAACTGGCTTTTAGAAAATGACGAATAGCTCGCCAGCGATCACCAGTGAAGGTCTTAATAGCTGAGTAGGGTTTTACCAAGTTCAGAAGTCCACAGACTAACAAAATTTTCCACAATTTATATTTGAAGTTTTTATTATCACAGAGAATCGCATGGGAAATGTGAGACAGTGCTTTTGCCTTGTTGGGTATCTGATTGTACATCCACGCAGCTTTATAATGATAAATGCCTTTTTCGATAGGGTAGTTTACAAAGTTGCCGCGATTCTTTTCGATAA
>CAYPZY010000322.1:0-3947 GCA_964415155.1 uncultured Bdellovibrionales bacterium | reverse complement strand
GGTCCCGGAAACGCCGACCATGACTTTTACGTCAGAGTGGATTTTTCCAAATTCCTCGGCAACAGTTTCCGTCAATGGGAAAACGGTACTCGAGCCATCAATATGAACGGATTGTTCAGCAGCCATAGCTGATACGGCGATCAATAGAACAAATACTGTAAATGCGAACCTTTTCATAACATCCTCCTCCCAGCATTCATTTCATGAAATTGTTCGCGCACTATTAGGGAATGGTTAGAATTTGATTGGTTAGGGAGAATTCTTATAGCTTTTGATGAATTTCAAATAGGAAAGTATTTGCTCTATTGACTCGTCTGACATGTCCTTAAAAGACGGCATTTTTGAGTTGGCTCTGAAGGCGGTAGCATCCTTGATAAAACCCTTCAGTTTGTCGTTAACCCAATAGTCGGTGACATTGTTAGGTGAGTTGAGTTCCGGTCCCAATGTTCCACCGGTACCATTGATGGAGTGACAACGGAAACATTCACCCTTGAAAAGCAAAAACCCCTTTTTTGCTTGTTCTGCCGAGTCTAAAGCATCGGGATAGAGGTTTTTGAATTTCTCTTTAAATTTAACCAATTCAATTTTTACCATCTGATAGGGACGTGGATAGTAATGAGGAACTTTTTCTCCCCCTTCCCAAACCAAATAGTAGGGGCGCAGGTCGACTACCTTACTATTGCTCTGGGCTTTGCTAAAGTTGTTCTTTAAGCCCTTTTCTTGAAAAGCAACTAAGGCATTCGTTGCGAAAGCTTCTTTAACATTGATCGACGGTGCGTAGCCATCACTGGCTTCAAAGGTGATTTCATCGAGATCGGTAGGAATGGGGCCGGCAAGCTCAATGACATCTTTTAAATGAAACCCATCGAAGGTCTTTTGTTGTTTATAAACAGGATCGTAACCCGAAATAGAAGATACCTTGAGTTTGCGCTTTAGTTCGTGAAGTGAATAGGATTTACTTTTGCCCGCAACAATGATGAAGAGACTATCCTTATTTGTTAAGGAAAAGCTTTGCGAGGTCCACAACAAAAGCAGTCCAAAAATATATTTCTTCGTCATTGTTAAAGCGTAACCAATAAAATACCGACGTGCAATGTTCCCTTGTCATTTGTCGCTGATTTCGCTTAAGCTATTCACATGTTGCTACTAAGTGAGTGGTTTAAAGAGTTAGCGTTGTCGTTCGTGCCGTTATTTTTTGCTATCGATGCTGTCGGAATTGTGCCGCTTTACTTATCTATTACCGGCGATTTACATGCCGAGCAGAGCCGAGCTTTGCTTCGAGATGCTATTCTTGCTGCTTTCATTGTTTCGGCCGTCTTCATGTTTTCAGGAAAACTTATCTTCCAAATGATGGGTATCACTGCTGATGATTTTCGCATCGGTGGGGGTATCATACTTTTGTTGATTGCGATAATGGATCTGTTGTTCTCAAACAGGAATGAGCGGTGAAATCCCGGTGATATTGGAGTTGTTCCCATTGGTATTCCTCTTATTGTGGGGCCGGCAGTGCTAACCACCACCATGATGTCGGCTGACAAACATGGCTATTTTGTGACGCTGATGTCTCTTATCGTCAATCTCGTCATTGTCTGGATGATCTTTGCCAACTCTAAGTACCTTCTGCGGGTTATAGGTAAAGGTGGCGCAAAAGCTTTCGGTAAAGTCGCTGCTATGTTTTTGGCGGCGATCGCGGTCATGATGATCAGAGTCGGAATTAGCAATATTGTGGAAGGTAGATTATGAATCTTGAAGTCCCTTGGCATCCTATCATAGTTCATATGCCCATCACTTTGTCACTTCTTGTGCCTCTCATTTTCATAACGACTCTCATCGGGATTCGCAAAAAAAATTGGCCTTACAAATCGTGGGTGGTGCCGGTAGTTTTTCAAATTGTCCTGTTTTTATCGGCACTATTAGCTATGAAAACCGGTGAAAAAGAAGAAGATGTGGTTGAAAACGTTGTTGCCCGCGAAATCATTCATGAACATGAGGAGTGGGGAGAACGTATGGTTTGGTATCAGGGCGCGGTTCTGGCTCTTTCGACAATGACTTTGCTTTTTCCAGGGCGAATTCGCCTTAAAAAGCTCGTATCGGCCGCTAGTGTTTTTGGTGTCGCCGTTGGTGTTTTAACGGGGCATAGTGGTGGTCAGTTAGTTTACAAATACAATGCTGGGAAGGCCTACCTTAAGTGAATAAAACTCTTGTTGTCGCACCCTTATTTTTTATTTTTCTTTTTATTTTAGAAAAACTCTTTCCTTTGCGAAAACCTCATTATTCTTTGGTTAAGCGAGTGTTGACTAATTTTTTGGTTTCGGCGACCACCTATGGCGCGGCTTTTTTATTTGTAAAGCCAGCCACCAATTTGGCTTTGGGTTTGTCAGATCGGAATCTAGGACTTCTTCATCAATTTAATTTTATTTCTTATTCAGCAACCGCTTATTTTGTTTTGAGCTTTTTGTTGTTAGACATGACTTTTTATTTTTGGCATCGCTTAAATCATGTTCTACCTTTTTTTTGGCGCTTTCATGTCGCTCATCATTACGATCCTGATATGGACGTCACCACAAGCTTTCGCTTTCATTTTGTGGAGGTATTTTACTCTGCAGCGTTTCGTTTTATACAGGTTTTATTTATTGGTGTAAGTTTGCCGACCTTCTTGCTTTACGAAATGGTCTTTCAGATGTGTACTTATTTTCATCATAGCAATCTGCGCTTGCCAATTGCGCTTGAGAGATTACTTTCTTATGTCATCGTTACCCCGCGCTTGCATGGCATTCATCATTCGCAAGTAAAAAATGAAACTAATGCTAATTACTCGGTCGTATTTAGTTTTTGGGACAGATTGTTTGCCACATTTGTGAGCCAAATTCCCCAGCAAAAAATTGAAATCGGAGTTACTCCGTACTCCAACGAGAGTGATAACTCTTTTGGCCAAATACTTTTAAATCCATTCCGTAAGCAGAAGAAATATTGGGATGAAAATCATATCCAGAGAGTGAAAGAAAAGGCAAGATTCGCTCGGCTCGCTGAGTAATTTTTTTTAAAAGCGTTTACTTCTTGGCATATTAAAGTCTTTTCGGTAAGGCTTTTAGCAAAGGGGGAAGCTTTGACAGCGAAGATTTTCAAACCTTTAAGTTCTTTATTAGTTCTACTGGTTGCCCACTCTGTGCAGGCGGCGCAAACAGGACGATTGCTTCCCAATGCTTTTGGTATTGCTTATCCGAGTACGACGACCCTTTTGTATGGCGAAAACCCTGCGGGTTTTGCAAACCTAAGTAGTTTTAATGTGCAGGCACACGTGCGTAGCCAAAATTCTAATCACGATCCTCTTTATAACAACTTGGGCCTTTACTATGGTAATAATAGCTTTGGTGCTGGTTTAAGTGTTTTGAAGCAGTCGGGCAATAACGCTGATACCTCCCTCACTTCACTTTATTGGGGATTAGGTGGCGGCACTGGCACCTTTGCTCTTGGTGTAGGTGGTAAAACAACATCTAGTGAGGGAACTTCTTCCACCAACACGACCGATATCGGAATTTTATTTGGCGCTCGAAGTGCTTTAACAATTGGTGGAGTTGTTTATACGGATAATACCTCTACCTACGATTTCGGTGCTGGTCTTGCTTATGATTTTAGCCCAAATGTGAATTTTGCTGCAGACATGTTGCATCCGCGGTTAACCGGTGGAAAAACAGCCTATTCGCTTTCTATTCACATGGGCGCCGATATAGGCGAGATGTTTTTAGCTTTCAATGTGATCGATCCCAATAATTCTGCGGAGGAACACATTGCTGGCGGTTTGGCGCTTAGTTTTAGTAATAGTTGGTCGTTGCAATTTATGTATAATTCAATCCTTGCAAAATATTTGCTCGGTTTAACAGTGAGGTTTTAATGATTAAATTTTTTTTCCTATCCTTAATGATCTCTGTGAACTCGTATGCTTGGGG
>CAYPZY010000321.1:0-3951 GCA_964415155.1 uncultured Bdellovibrionales bacterium | reverse complement strand
CTTTGTAAAAAACTTTGGAATTAATTTTACCAACGCCTACGTGCTTGATGGTTTAGGTCAGCAATTTGTTAATAGTGCGGCGGTTTCTTTGGGAATTGATTTTTCAAAGTCTAATCCGATCACCGCCAACTTGCGAGCCGGCGCCGATCGTATTCTTTTCAATCTGGCTACAGTTCTTAAAAAAGAAGCAACCGTACCTGCCGGTTTAACCATCGATGAACTTGTTAAGACTGGTCCTCTTAGTTTATCGGCTGCCGATATTCCTAAGGGCCCCGTGGAATTGAACAAGCAAAATGGCGGTCCTCATGTTGTGGCGATGGCAGTTCACGGAAAGTTTGATGCTCCTGCTGCCACTGAAGATAAAGACAAAAGTAAAAATGAATTTATGGCTATCGTTTTTGGCGACAGTGATTTTTTGGTGGGCGGACTTTTTCGCCAAGATCTAAATCGCGATGTCGTCTTAAATAGTTTTGCCTATCTTAGTAAAGACTCTGAACTGATAAGTATTCGTCCTAAGAGTCCCAAGGGCACATCGCTGCAGTTGACCAGCATGCAACTCTCGGTTTTGGTCTATGGTATCTTTATACCGATGATTATAATCTTCTTTTTTGCTAGCGGTTGGACATGGTATCGCAGGAGAGCCGCATGAAATTTAAGTCCACTTACTTTTTTGCTCTGCTGGTGATTGGTTTTGCCGGTTACACTTATTTTTTCGAGTTCAAAAAAGCGCAAGAAGAAAAAAAACTCGAAGAAAACGGTATCAAGTTGGCAAGATCCCTTAAACAAGAGGATGTTAACGAACTGACTCTTGCTAAAGGCGACAAAAAAATTCGTCTTGTTAAGGCTGATAAAATTTGGAAGCTTGAAGAACCGTTAAAAAGTGATACGGACTCATTCACAATTAATTCTTTAGTTGCAACGGTTTTCAATGAAAAAGAAGAAGAGATTAAACCGGATGGTGCGACAACGCTGGACCCTAAGGTTTATGGCCTCGACATTCCAGCAGGGTATGTTGAACTTAAAACACCTAGCGGTGGTTTAAAAGTATTTGTTAGCAAAGATAAATCTTTTGACGGTCGTCAGTTTCACGCTAAAAAAGAAAATGATCAAAAGATTTACTTGGTGTCATCGGGCTTTGGCGAACTTTTAGATAAGCCGCTTAAAGATTTGCGCAACAAAAGTATTTTTCAGGAAGACATTAAGCCAACGAAAATTGATTTTACCTTTAAGGGCAAAAGGATGGAGTTTGTTAAAGGTAAAGACGGCTGGTCTTATTCTGCCAATAAGGAAATGAAATTAGATCCCAAGTCATTTGATGATTGGACTAATGCCATAAAATTTGTAAAGGCTAGCGATTTTTCCTCGGAGGTGTCGGATGCGTCGGCAAAGAAAAAATTCCACCTCGATTCTCCGGAGCTCGTGGTCAAGCTTACTTCAGAGGTCGCTAAACCGATTGAGTTTTCAGTGAGTAAAGAACAAAAAGGAAACTTCTATCTTTGGACATCTTTATCGCCCATTATTTACGAAGTATCTGCGCAAATGATAAAGCCGGTTGCTAAGTCTATTGATCATTTTCGCGATAAAAAATTTCCTTTTACGTTTGACGAGAAGCTGGTGCGAACGATTGATGTGCAGAAAGATAACTTTAAAATCACTTTAAAAGGTGCCGATGCTCAGTGGAGTTTAGAAAAGGAAGTTGCCGGTAAAGATTTGGACGCTGTTAAAGTGACAAGCCTCATCGGTAAACTGCGCGATCTAGAAGGGGATGCCTTTTTAAATAAAGCCGCTGTCGGGACGACACATAAAATTGTACTTAAAGATGACTCCGGTAAAGATCTTTTGGTGATGAACTGGGGTAATAAGATTAAAGAAGACAACGTGGAATTGTATCAGGTCAAAACAAATTTATCCTCGGAAATTGTGTTGGTGAAAGCTGAGAAAATCGATGAACTGCCGCTGATAGACCTTCTCAAAGACAAACCCAAGGAAGATAAAACTCCGGGTAAAGATACGTCTAAAGGGACAATGTCGGCAAAGCCTGAAAATAAAGAGCGTGCCTCGTGAAGACGTATGTGGCGAAGTCACCCACACGGGTTGATTTAGCGGGGGGGACTCTTGATTTGTGGCCCCTTTATAATTTTGTTCCTAAAAGTCTGACCATCAATGTTGCCATCGATATTTTTACCCAAGCGGAACTGGAAATTAGAGATGATCAAAAAGTTGTTATCGAAAGCCTCGATCAAAATTTTAAAAAAGAATTTAAGGATCTAAAAACCTTTTTAGAAACGAGTGATTCTGATAATCAATTCTTTAAAGTTCATTGCAACTACTGGTTGCCGAAGTTTGGGTTTCATTTGCGGACCAAATCTCACAGTCCTATAGGAGGTGGTCTTGGTGGTAGCTCGAGCTTGTCAATTAGTGTAATGAAAGTTTTTGCGCAGGCACACCGTCGTCAACTCAGTCTTAAAGAAATGGTGATGACCGCCCACAATCTTGAAGCTGCTATTTTACAGACACCCACTGGCATCCAGGATTATGTTCCGGCGATACAACCGGGCCTCAATATTATTGAATTCTCTCCAGAGGGTTTTGAAGTAAAGCGCTTTGATTTTCCTCACGACATTTATGATAAGCACGCACTGTTGGTTTATACAGGAAAGCCCCATCATTCTGGGCTTAATAATTTTGAAGTTTTAAAAAACGCTGTGGCTAAGAATCCCACGACAATGAAAGCTCTGCAGGGGATTCGGAATGTCGCAGCGGACTTAAAAGAAGTTTTGGTTAACAAGCAATGGGATGCACTTAAACGAATCTTTGATTTTGAATACGATTGCCGTATTCAATTAACTCCGGCGTTTACCAGCGATGAAATCACAAACCTCAGGACGATCGCCTTACAATCAGGTGGATTATCATTAAAAATTTGCGGGGCGGGCGGTGGTGGTTGCGTGCTCGTGTGGTGTGAGAGTGGAAAAAAAGAAAATGTCAGAAAGGCCGTCACGGAAAAAGGCTTTAAGTGCCTGGAGACGAAAGTAGTGAATGGCTAAAAAGAAAAAGCTAAAAGGCGCCACCAGCGAGTTTCAGATTAAGCGTTATGTCGGCTTGCATCTCGGTGGTTCAAAAACGGATCGAACAAGTCTTGCCGTTCTTGAATATTATCCCAAGCACAAAAAGTTATTTTTAAGTCGGATGCATCACCAGATTGGGCCTGACAAAGAGAGATCTTCCGATGCGATTTTGCATCAAGTGCTGACGGTCAGCGAGGCGCCCATCGATCTCTTGGCATTGGATGCGCCGCTATCTTTGCCTGTTTGCATGCGTTGTGAATTGAAGTGTCCTGGTTATGAGAATTGCTCGGAAGTCGAAATCAAGTGGATGTGGAACTCATATCGAAAACGCCAAAAGAGTAAAAAACCGAATAAGATTTTTTCACCTTATACTCAGCGTTGTTCTGAATTATATGTGGCACAAGAGTTGGAAAAAAACTTTTACCCACCAGAGGCTCTTGGCTCAAATATGGCGCCGATGCTCGCCAGAGCTCACTTTATTTTGCGTCGAATCACCCAAAAGGCCGTGGAGGTTTATCCACCACTTTCCCTTTGGCGAATCGGGCAAAAAGTTGGCGCTTCAAAGAGCTTACTGAATTTTTCCAAACATTCAGTGGATGGCGAAGAAAATCGCTTTCACATTCTAAAAAAGCTAGTGGATTCAGGATTTGTTTTTATTTACGACCAGGACATTCGCCTGCTTTCCCAAAACACTTCGGCCTTCGATGCGCTAATTTGTGGCCTGACCGCTTATCTGTATGACATAGAGGAATGTGAACCAAGGCCTGCAAATTTTCCCAAGTCTGAGTCGTGGTTTGCTATTCCAAAGTAGGGCGCTAGTCTAGCTACGCTTAATTCGACGTCTCATTTCGCCGATAAATCAACAGGCAAAACATGAAGATCA